>NZ_VWWK01000233.1:0-9121 GCF_011753035.1 Burkholderia sp. Ax-1720
TCGCCCGGCCAGGCCGCGGATCCGCGCACCGAAACCGGCCCGTCCTCGCGTTAGATCCGCAAGGCCGGCAGGCTCGCGCGCCTCGCGCCTTACCGCCTGCTGTCGACAGACTTGCGATCATGATCGACATCATTTCAAATTACTGTCATATCGAATCGGCAAGCTGGCGCCTTTTCGCGCGCCGCCCGTGCCGCGCCGCCGTCACTCTCACCGACCGCTCACACCATGCCTGTCTCGCTCAGCCGTCTCGCCCTGGCCGCCTCGTTCTCGTCCCTGCTCGCGCTGGCCGCCTGCGGCGGCGACGGCACGGCAGCCACGCCCTCGCTCGCCGCCGCGCCGGCGCCGTCCTCGTCGACCTCCACCACGCCGGCCACGCCCGCTCCCACGCCCGGCAAATGGCAATCGGCCAGCGCCGGCCAGATGCTCGACGTCGCGCTCGGCGAGCTGCACCCGACCCAGGCCGCGCTCGGCTACGACCAGATCTATTACAAGCTGGGCCGCTACGAACTCGACCCGACCAAGAAGTTCGACGACTTCTGCGCCGACGAAGGCCTCGGCGGCCTGGTTTCGGGCAGCTCGGGCGCAGGCTCCAAGTTGAGCGACGCGAGCAGCTACGCCTGCAGCACCAGCGACGCGAGCAAGCGCGACACCAGCGTGCTGAACCCGGTGGTGATCGGCCCGAACGGCGACACGCTCTACCTGACCGACGGCCACCACGGCCTGTCGACCTATTACGAGGTGCCGGACGGCGGCGCGGCGCTGCATGTGCACGTGATCGTCAAGGACAACCTGAGCGGCTACAGCGGCAGCGCATTCTGGGCCGAGATGCAAAGCCGCGGCTACACGCGCCTGAAGGACGCCAGGGGCGCGGCGATCACGCCGGCACAGTTGCCCACCGGCCTGGGCCTCAAGCTCGGCATGCAGGACGACGTCTATCGCTCGCTGGTCTATTTCACGCGCGACATCGGCTACAGCAAGCCGACACCCTCCACCGACTTCCTCGAGTTCTACTGGGCCGACTGGCTGCGCGCGAACTTCCCGCTGTCGGGCTACACGCTGGGCAAGCTCGGCGCGACCGACCCGGATCCGGCCACGGCCGACACGGGCTACCTGAACGCGACCTGGAACGCCTCGCTGAAGATGGTGGCCACCACCGATCCGGTGATCGACGGCAAGAGCGGCGCCGATCTCGGCCGCCTCGCGCAGATCAACGCGGGCAAGAAGTACGGCAAGGGCACCTTCGGCGACCTGATCGCGCCGATCACGGCCTCCAAGCCCGGCAAGCTCGCCTACGCGCTCGACTACAAGACGCGTCACGGCATCCAGTAAGAACCGCGCGCCAAATGCAAACGGCCCCGCCTGAGCGGGGCCGTTTGCATTCGTGGACGCGCTTCAGAGCACCTTGCGGTAGCCGTCGTCGTCGCTCTCGCCGCCGAGATGGTCGACATCGGCCCAGCGCAGGATACGCGGCGCGTCACCGTCGAATTCGACCAGGTTGATGCTGGTGTTGAGCAGCGCGTACTGGCGCGGCGCCTCCAGCGGCAGCGAGGCCGCGCGGCGATAGACGCAGTCGAGCACGCCGCCGTGCGTGACGATCGCGATCCGCCCGCCCGGATGCGCGGCCACGATCGGCGCGATCGCGGCCAGCACGCGGTGATAGAAAGCGCGATGCGATTCGCCGCCCGCCGGCTCGAAACCCGGGTCGCGCGTCTGCCAGTGCGCGTAGGCATCGGGAAACAGCTCGGCGATCTCGCCGCTGTCGTGGCCCTGGAAGGCGCCGTAGTTGCGCTCGCGCAGCCCTTCGTCCAGGGCCACCGGCAGACCCAGCGCGTCGGCGCTCGGCTGCGCGGTCTGGCGCGCGCGCTGCAGGTCGCTCGAATAGATCGCGTCGAGCCGCGCGCCCTCGCCGGCCTCGCGCGCGAGCCGCTCGGCCAGGCGCGCCGCCTGCTCGACGCCGGTCTCGGCGAGCGGGATGTCGATATGCCCCTGGATGCGCTTGATGCGGTTCCACGGCGTCTCGCCGTGACGGATGAAGAGGATTTGCGTGGTCATCGATGTCGCGAAGCGTGAAACGGGCCGTCGCTGCGCCGCCCTCAGGACGGGCGCACCTGCAGCCAGAAGGTGACGGGGCCGTCGTTGACGAGCGAGACCTGCATGTCGGCGCCGAACTCGCCGGTCTCGACGATCGGGTGACGCGCGCGTGCGGCCTCGACGAAGTACGAGAACAGCCGCGCGCCTTCCTCGGGCGGCGCGGCCGGGGTGAAGCTGGGCCGCATCCCGCTGTTGGTATCGGCCGCCAGCGTGAACTGCGAGACCAGCAGCAGGCCGCCCGCCCGGCCCGCGCCGTCGAGGTTGCTGACCGGCAGGTTCATCTTGCCGGCCGCGTCGCTGAACACGCGATAACCGAGCAGCTTGGTCAGCAGCTTGTCGGCCGCGGCCTCGTGATCGCCGCGCTCGGCGCAGACCAGCGCGAGCAGGCCCGCGCCGATCTCGCCCGTGACGCGCTCGCCAACGCGCACCTCGGCGCGCCGCACGCGCTGGATCAGCGCGATCATGCGCCGAGCGTGACGCGTGCGAAGCGGCGCTTGCCGACCTGCACCACGTACTCGCCGGCCTCGACCTTGAGGCCCTTGTCGGACACCGTGGCGCCGTCGATCTTCACGCCGCCCTGCTCGATGTTGCGCAGCGCCTCGCTGGTCGAGGGCACCAGCCCCGCCTGCTTGAGCAACTGGCCGATCGCGAGCGGCGCGCCGCCCAGCGTGACGGCCGGGATATCGTCTGGCACGCCGCCCTTGGCGCGGTGGTTGAAGTCCTCCAGCGCGCGCTCGGCGTCGGCCTGCGAGTGGAAGCGCGCGACGATCTCCTGCGCCAGCAGCACCTTGAAGTCGCGCGGGTTGCGGCCCGCCTCGATCTCGGCCTTGAACCCGGCGATCTCGGCCATCGGGCGGAACGACAGCAGTTCGAAGTAACGCCACATCAGCACGTCCGAGATGCTCATCAGCTTGCCGAACATGTCGGTGGGCTTCTCGCTGATGCCGACGTAGTTGGCCTTGGACTTCGACATCTTCTCCACGCCGTCCAGGCCCTCGAGCAGCGGCATGGTCAGAATGCACTGCGGATCCTGGCCATACTGCTTCTGCAGCTCGCGGCCCACCAGCAGGTTGAACTTCTGGTCGGTGCCGCCGAGCTCGAGGTCGGCGTTGAGCGCCACCGAGTCGTAGCCCTGCATCAGCGGGTAGAGGAATTCGTGGATCGAGATCGGCACGCCGCCCTGGAAGCGCTTGGTGAAATCCTCGCGCTCGAGGATGCGCGCCACCGTGTAGCGCGAGGCCAGCTTGATCATGCCGTCGGCGCCGAGCGGCATCGACCATTCGCTGTTGTAGCGGATCTCGGTCTTCTCGCGGTCGAGCACCAGCGCGGCCTGCTCGAAGTAGGTCTTGGCATTGGCCTCGATCTGCTCGCGCGTGAGCGGCGGGCGCGTGGCGTTGCGGCCCGAGGGATCGCCGATCAGGGAGGTGAAGTCGCCGATCAGGAAGATCACCGTGTGGCCGAGGTCCTGCAACTGGCGCATCTTGTTGAGCACCACGGTGTGGCCGATGTGGATGTCGGGCGCGGTCGGGTCCAGGCCCAGCTTGATCCGCAGCGGCGTGCCGCTGGCCTCGCTGCGCGCCAGCTTCTGCGCGAACTCGTCCTCGATCAGCAGCTCGTCGACGCCGCGTTTCGTGATCGCGAGCGCTTCGCGCACGCCGTCGGTGATCGGCAATGCCGGCTTCGTTTGGGAATCTTGGCTCATCGGGGGCGGGAACGAGGTTAGTCGGGAAAACCGGGATTTTCCCATAACTCGCGCGCGGACCGGTATCGCTTAACGGCGCGCTCGCTTGCGCGGATAATCGGGACACCCGCGGCCGGGCATGTCGCCCGCGCGCATCACGACAGGAGCGAAACCGTGGCGCCCAATCCAGCCAAGCGCACCCAGCCAGGCCATCCCGCCGATGGCGTCTATTTCGGGCTGATGTCCGGCACCAGCATGGACGGCTGCGACGGCATCGCCGTGCGCTTCGCGGCCGGCGAACCGCCGGCGGTGCTGGCCGAAGCCTTCGTGGGCTTCGCCGATTCGCTGCGCGAGGCGCTGTTCGCGCTGCAGCAGCCCGGCAGCGACGAGATCGAGCGCGAATCGCTGGCCGCCAATGCGCTGGCCGCGCGCTACGCGGTCTGCTGCCACGAGCTGCAGCGCGCCGCCAACCTGGGCCCCGCCGACGTGCGCGCGATCGGCGTGCACGGCCAGACCGTGCGGCACCGGCCCGAGCGCGGCTACACGCGCCAGACCAACAACCCGGCCCTGCTCGCCGAACTCACGCATATCGACGTGCTCGCCGATTTCCGCAGCCGCGACATCGCCGCCGGCGGCCAGGGCGCGCCGCTCGCGCCGGCCTTCCACGCCACGCTGTTCGGCTCGCCCGAGCAGACGCGCGTGGTCTGCAATCTCGGCGGGATCAGCAACATCACGCTGCTGCCGGCCGAGGGCGCGCATGGCGGCGCCGGCGTGCGCGGCTTCGATTGCGGGCCCGCCAATGCCCTGCTCGACGCCTGGGCGCTGCGCCATCTCGGCAAGCCCTACGACGAGGGCGGCCGCTTCGCCGCGCGCGGCAAGACCGATACGGCCCTGCTCGCCGCGCTGCTCGCCGAGCCCTATTTCGACCTGCCGCCGCCCAAGAGCACGGGGCGCGACCTGTTCAACCCGGATTGGCTCGAGACGCGCCTGCAGGCCTTCGCCCAGGTCGCCCCCGAGGACGTGCAGGCCACCCTGACCACGCTCACGGCCGTCACGGTCGCGCGCGAGATCGCGCGGCATGCGCCCGATTGCCGGGCCGTCTATGTATGCGGGGGAGGCGCGCGCAACCCGGTGCTGATGAGCGCGCTCGGCGATGCGCTGGCCGCCGCCGGGCTGAGCGCCTCGCTCGACACCACGGCGGCGCTCGGCGTGCCGCCGCAGCAGGTCGAGGCGATCGCTTTCGCCTGGCTGGCCTACCGCTTCACGGCGCGCCTGGCCGGCAACATCCCCGGCGTGACGGGCGCCGCCGGCGAACGCGTGCTCGGCGCGCTCTATCCGCGCTGAAGTCCGCCGAGCCGTTCCTGTACGGCGCGGAAACGACAAAAACCCCACGCACAGCGTGGGGTTTTGCATGCACGGGCTGCCGCGACGGCGCCCGCGCGAACCGCTCAGTCGAGCCGACTCAGACCGAGAACGACGAACCGCAACCGCAGGTGGTGGTCGCGTTCGGGTTCTTGATCACGAACTGCGCGCCGTTCAGGTCGTCCTTGTAGTCGATCTCGGCGCCGACCAGGTACTGGTAGCTCATCGAGTCGATCAGCAGCTGGACGCCGTTCTTGACCATCACGGTGTCGTCCTCGTTGACTTCCTCGTCGAAGGTGAAGCCGTACTGGAAGCCGGAGCAGCCGCCGCCCTGCACGAACACGCGCAGCTTCAGCTCGGGATTGCCCTCTTCGTCGATCAGTTGCTTGACCTTGTCGGCTGCCGCGTCGGTGAAGACGAAGGGCAGCGGCATTTCGGTGGCGGTGGTAACCGCGGATTCGGTGACAGCGTTCATTGCGAACTCTCCAGAAAACTCTAGCCGCTATTGTAGGGCGGTTCCGAAGATCGTGCCGAAGTCCGCGAAATCAAGCGGTTCGCGCCCTCATTCGCGCGCCGCGGGCACGCTCCTCGACCGGTTCCGGCCATAAAAAAACCGCCAGTCGATGACTGGCGGTTTTCGTCGGCGCATCGCCCTGGGGCGATCTGCCGGAAGCGCTTAACGCTTCGAGAACTGCTTGGCGCGACGTGCCTTGCGCAGACCCATCTTCTTACGCTCGACTTCACGCGCATCGCGCGTCACGAAGCCGGCCGTCGACAGTTGCGGCTTGAGCGTCGCGTCGTAGTCGATCAGCGCGCGGGTGATGCCGTGGCGCACTGCACCGGCTTGACCCGTCTCACCGCCGCCCGTGACGTTGACCTTGATGTCGAACGTCTGGCCGTGGTTCGTCAGCTCGAGCGGCTGGCGCACGATCATCAGCGAGGTTTCACGCGAGAAGTAGTCAGCGATGGGCTTGCCGTTGACGATGATGTCGCCCTTGCCAGCCTTGATGAAGACACGAGCGACTGCGCTCTTGCGGCGGCCCGTACCGTAGTTCCAGTTACCGATCATGTGGGTCCCCTTAGATCTCGAGCGCCTTCGGCTGTTGTGCCGAATGCGGATGCGTCGCTTCTGCGTAGACCTTCAGCTTCTTGATCATCGCGTAGCCGAGCGGGCCCTTCGGCAGCATGCCCTTGACCGCCTTCTCGAGCGCACGGCCCGGGAAGCGTTCCTGCATCTTGCCGAACGTCGTTTCATAGATGCCGCCCGGGTAGCCCGAGTGACGGTAGTACTTCTTGTCGAGAACCTTGTTGCCCGTGACCTTCAACTTGCTCGCGTTGATGACGATGATGAAATCACCGGTGTCGACGTGCGGGGTGAACTCAGGCTTGTGCTTGCCGCGCAGACGGCGTGCCACTTCGCTGGCGACACGGCCGAGAACCTTATCCGTCGCGTCAATCACGTACCATTCGCGCGTCACCTCATGGGCTTTTGCGGAAAACGTCTTCATGATCGATCCAAAAATAATGACTGCTGCCCTTGTTTTTTCCTGCTTGGATTGGTTGCGCTCTGGGCGCTGTGCAGGCTCTCCCTGGTCTTCTCCGCGGGCATGAATGCGGAAAACCCTGAATTATAAAGGAAATCTGCGGGAGCGGTCAAAGAAATCGAGGTCTCGCGCGGGAACCGGCTCGAGACGCCTCGATGAGGCCAGATTGGCGCGTATCGAGCCCCGTTTCTCGCGGTTCGAACCCGCACCCGGGGACGGGTCGAAAGCCGCCCTCGCCGGCACGTCCGGCGGCGGACGGACGAAAAAAAGCCCGAACTATCGTTCGGGCTTAATCCACCTTTGGAGGAGGGTGGAGGAGACATGCAGGGATTGCCGCAGCGCGACAATCGATGAGGAAAATTATAGGAACCTGGGCAGCGCAATACAAGCAAATCTATATAGTGAAAACGCCAACCATAATATGAAATTTTCATATCGATCGTTGCCGTTTCCGCAATCCCCATTGAAATCAGCGTCTTAGCCATTATCTCCGGGACCGGGGCGCGCCGCCGCCTGGAGGGAAACCTCCGGCGATGCGACGAGACCGCCGCCGTTCCCGCAGCGCATCAGCCGAGCCTGGTGACGCGGGCTACAATGCCGGTTCGCAATCGAATCGGCAAACGCTGGAGCACACGCATGGAATGCAAAGTTAGCTGGATGGGCCAGGATGGCATGGCGTTCGTCGCCGAGACGGGCAGCGGCCATCTGGTGACGATGGACGGCGCCCCCGAGGGCGGCGGCCACAACCTCGCCGCGCGTCCGATGGAAATGGTGCTGCTCGGCACCGGCGGCTGCACCGCCTACGACGTCGTGCTGATCCTCAAGAAGAGCCGCCAGGAAGTGACGGGCTGCTCGGTGTCGCTGAAGGCCGAGCGCGCCAGCGAGGATCCCAAGGTGTTCACCAAAATCCACTTCCACTTCACCGTGAAGGGCCGCAACCTGAACCCGACCACGGTCGAGCGCGCCATCAACCTGTCGCACGACAAGTACTGCTCGGCCTCGATCATGATCGCCAAGACGGCCGAGCTGACGCATTCGTTCGACATCGTCGCCGACTGAGGCCGGCCGGCGCGCCCGCGCGCCGAAAGCCCACGCGCCAAAGCAAAAGGCCGGCGCCCTTCCGGGGCGCCGGCCTTCTTCAATCCAGCGGCAAAGCGAGCCGATAAGCCGGATTCTGTGCACCTCGCGCGTCCAGGACGCGCAAGGCGTGGCAGTCATTCCTCTAGGCGCGCCATTGCTGACGCGCTCAAGCTTCCTACCCGCAGGCGAAACGGGGGCACCGTCCTGCATCGCGAGGATGCGCGCCTGCCTACTTGGAATTGCTCCGGGTGGAGGTTACCGTGCCGGCATACGTCGCCGCAGCCGCGGTGCGCTCTTACCGCACCGTTTCACCCTTACCTGATCCCGGCTTGCGCCGGGCCATCGGCGGTCTGTTCTCTGTTGCCCTGTTCCGCGTGTCACCACGGATGGCCGTTAGCCATCACCCTGCCCTGGCGGAGTCCGGACTTTCCTCGCCCCGCGCGGCCGAAACCGCGCAGGCCGCGACTGCCTGGCCCACTTTGCGAGGCGGATTCTAGCATCGACGGGGTCGCGCCGCGAGCCGGGAGCGGCGGACGTGGCCGTTTCGCGTCGGGGAGTGCCGTGATTGCAGCCTGATCGATCGGGGTCGAATCGCCCGGCAATCCCGCCGCGGCCGGCCGGGCCGGACGCCACGCTCAGGCCGGCTGGCGCCGCCCGGGGCGGAATACCTGCGCGTCCTCGTAGAAGCCCGGATCCTGGTTGGCCGGCCACCAACCCGGCACGCCGAGCACCGGCAGCGGCGCGAAACCGCGACTCGAGGGCAGGCGCGCATCGAAACCGGCGGCGACATGGGCATCGAGCCAGCCGCGCCGCGCGCTCTCGTCCCAATCGAAATAGGCGGGCGGTGCCGCGACGATCCAGGCATGCGCGGTACAGGCCTTGTAGGGCTGCACCAGCTTTTCGAGCAGCGCGTGGCCGACCAGCCGCAATTCGCAGGCCCGGCCCCAGGCCGCGCGCGCCTCGACGAACAGCGCCTGCCAGCCGAAGCACCGCAGCGCCTCGCCGAGCGCGGGATCGGCGCACACGAACAGCGCGCCGTTCTCGTCGAGGAGGGTCAGCGCGTCGCGCAGCCCACCGCGCGCGCCGCCCACGCCGAGCGTGTCGATCGCCGCGGCCTGCCGCGCGTTGATGGCGGCCTTGAAGCGCGGGTAGGCGAACCAGACCAGCGCATTGAAGAAATCGTGGAGGTTATGACGGGTAGGCACGCCGCCGGTGGCGGCGATCTGCGTCTCGTAGGCGACGCCGGGCGGCAGCTCGGACTGCGCGATGAAGCGCAGCAGCCGGCCGCGCCCGGTCGCGATGCCGGCCACGGCCGCATCCTCGCCCAGGGCCGCCAGCCAGTCGGCCTCGCCGGCCAGCGCCG
>NZ_VWWK01000234.1:0-9129 GCF_011753035.1 Burkholderia sp. Ax-1720
ATCGACATCGATTCGATGCTGGCGGGGCTGGCCGAGGACGCGCGCGATGCCGGCCACGCGGTGCGTATCGAGGGGCATGCCGGCGCGCCCTACCCGGGGTTCGCGCGCAACCTGAAGCGCGGCCTGCCGGGCATGGACCTGGTGATCTTCCCCGAGTATTCGACGCACGGCATCATGTACGACGAGGCCGAGATGTACGAGACCGCCTCCACCATCCCCGGCGCGGAGACCGAGATCTTCTCGGCGGCCTGCCGCCAGGCCAAGGTGTGGGGCGTGTTCTCGATCACCGGCGAGCGCCACGAGCAGCACCCGCACAAGGCGCCCTACAACACCCTGATCCTGATCGACGACCAGGGCGAGATCGTCCAGAAGTACCGCAAGATCATGCCCTGGACGCCGATCGAGGGCTGGTACCCGGGAGACCGCACCTATGTGACGGACGGGCCGAAGGGCCTGAAGATCAGCCTGATCATCTGCGACGACGGCAACTATCCCGAGATCTGGCGCGACTGCGCGATGCAGGGCGCCGAGCTGATCGTGCGCTGCCAGGGCTACATGTACCCGGCCAAGGAGCAGCAGGTGCTGGTCTCGAAGGCGATGGCCTGGATGAACAACACCTACGTGGCGGTGGCCAACGCGGCCGGCTTCGACGGCGTCTATTCCTACTTCGGCCACTCGGCGATCGTCGGCTTCGACGGCCGCACGCTCGGCGAATGCGGCGAGGAGGAGATGGGCGTGCAGTACGCGGAGCTGTCGGTCTCGCAGATCCGCGACGCGCGCCGCAACCTGCAGTCGCAGAACCATCTCTACAAGCTGCTGCATCGCGGTTACACCGGCACGATCAACTCGGGCGACGGCGTGCATGGCGTGGCCGACTGCCCGTTCGGCTTCTATCGCGACTGGGTGAACGATCCGCAGAAGGCGCGCGCGGCCGCCGAGGCGATCACGCGGCCGATGCCGGGCACGCCCGAATGTCCGATCGAGGGGATTCCTCACCAGGCGGAAGCCAATACGCGCTAGGCGGGCAGGCGAGGCGAAGGGGTTTGGCACGAGGGAGCAGGCAGGCAAACCGGCGGCGCGCTCATCGACCCGCGCGCCGCCGCGCTGCTGCCGGCCTGCGGCGAGGGCAGGGTATCGAAGGCAGCGCGGGAGCGGCAAGCCAGCAACGGCAAGCCGGCGACAGCCACGCGGCGATGGCGGCCAAGCCGGGCCAGGGCCGCACGCGGCTGCGCTAAGATGGCGGCTCGCGGCGCCTTGCCGGAGCCATCGCCCCGGTGCGCCGCCGTCTGTCCTGGAGGCTTCGATGGCGCTGTCCGCCCTGTTGGTATTCGCATTGGCCCTGATGGTGGCCGCCGGTTCGCCGGGGCCGGGGATCGCCGCCCTGGTCGCGCGCGTGATGAGCAACGGCTTTCGCGACGTGCTGCCGTTCCTGGCCGCGATGTGGATCGGCGAGATCCTGTGGATGAGCTTCGCGGTGGCGGGCCTGGCCGCGCTGGCCAAGACCTTCGCGACCGCCTTCCTGCTGCTGAAGATCGCCGGCATCGTCTACCTGCTGTTCCTGGCCGTGAAGATGTGGCTCGCGCCGGCCGCCGTCGACGACGGCCAGTTGCCGAGCGGCCAGTCGCCGCTGCGCATGTTCGCCGCCGGCCTCACCGTCTCGCTCGGCAATCCCAAGATCATGGTGTTCTATGTGGCGCTGCTGCCCACGCTGGTCGACCTCTCCCATGTCGGGCCGCTGGCCTGGGCCGAGCTGGCGTTGACCATGCTGGTGGTGATGGCCGCCGTCGACCTGAGCTGGGCGCTGCTCGCGGTGCGCGCGCGCCGGCTGCTCAGGAGCCGCCGCGCGGTGAAGGTGGCCAACCGCGCCAGCGCCACCATGATGGCCGGCGCGGCGGTGGTGATGGCCACGCGCTGAGGGCGCGCGCCCGCGCCAAAAAGAAAGGCGGCCCGCCGGGCCGCCTGATCGTTCGTCGTGCCTGGCTTCGGGCTGGCGCGCCGCCGCCGCTCAGAGCGGCTCGCCGCGATAACCGAGCTTCGAGGAGATCACCTGCCCCGCCTGCTTGAGCAGGGCCACGTAATGCGCCTTGGTGTCGGCGCCGCAGCGCATGGTCGGAAACGAGATCGACAGCCCGGCGATCACCCGCCCGAAGCGGTCGAACACCGGCACCGCCAGGCACACCAGACCGTCTTCCTGTTCCTCGTTGTCCTCGCCGTAACCCTGCTCGCGCACGTGCGGCAGGATGCTCCAGACCGCCTCGGCCGAGGCCAGCGTCTTCTGCGTGGACTTGCGGAACTCGATGCGCGAGAGCGCCTCGCGCGCCTCCTCGGGCGCCATCCAGGCCAGCAGCACCTTGCCGATCGCGGTGCTGTAGAGCGGATTGGTGCGGCCGATCCGCGAGTGCATGCGCAGCCCGTAGTCGGCGTCGATCTTGTGGATGTAGATGATGTGGTCTTCGTCGAAGGCGCCCAGGTGCAGCGCCTCGCGCGTCAGGCGCCCGATGCGGCGCATCTCCACGTCCGCCTCGCGCACCAGGTCGACGCTCTCCAGCGCCTGCGAGCCGAGCTCGAACAGCCGGATCGTCAGCCGGTAGCGCTCGGTCTCGTCCTCCTGCGCGACGAAGCCGAGCGTCTTCAGCGTCTGCAGAAAACGGTGGACCGTGGTCTTCGACATGTCGAGCCGGTTCGACAGCTCGCTGATGCCGATCGGCCCGTGCGCGCCGAGCGCTTCCAGCACGGCGAACACCTTGCCCGCGGCCGAGGCCGATTCCGTCTTCTCGCCGCCTTCGTCGTTCCGCGCCCGGGAGGCGGCCTCGTCCTTCCGGCGCCTGAGCATCGCTTCCATGTGCAGACCATCCCTCGAATTTGATTCAGGCGTGAGCATAGCGCGTCCCGGGTCGGAGTTGAATCAGCGGGCCAGCCAGCCGCCGTCCACGGCCAGCGTGTGGCCGTGCACGTAGTCGGAGGCGGGCGAGGCGAGAAACACCACGGGGCCGGCCAGATCGCCCGGCACGCCCCAGCGCGCGGCCGGGATGCGGCCGACGATTTCCTCGTTGCGCTGCGCGTCGTGCCGCAGCTGCGTGGTGTTGTTGGTTTCCATGTAGCCGGGCGCGATCGCGTTGACGTTGATGCCGCGCGAGGCCCATTCGTTGGCGAGCAGGCGCGTCAAGCCCAGCACGCCGCTTTTCGAGGCGGTGTAGGAGGGCACCCGGATGCCGCCCTGGAACGACAGCATCGAGGCCACGTTGATGATCTTGCCGGGCCCGTCCTGCTTGACGAACTGGCGCGCCACCGCCTGCGCGAGGAAGAACACCGTCTTCAGGTTGGTGTCGATCACCAGGTCCCAGTCCTCCTCGGTGAACGCGAGCGCGTCGTTGCGGCGGATGATGCCGGCGTTGTTGACCAGCACGTCGATGCGGCCGAAGGCCTCGACCGTGGCGTTCACCACGTCGTCGATCGGCTGCGTGCTCGACAGGTCGGCGCGCAGGTCGAGGAAGCGGCGGCCGAGCGATTCGACGCGCGCCATGGTCTCGGTGGGCGCGCCGCGGTTGACGCCGGCGATGTCGCAGCCCGCCTCGGCGAGCGCGATCGCCATCCCGGCGCCCAGGCCGGTATTGCAACCGGTGACGACCGCGACCTTGCCGGTCAGGTCGAAGAAATTGGCTGGCATGGGGTTCCTCTCGATTGCCAGTGATGGATCGGGCGACGCCCGGCGCGGGCCGGGCGGCCGTGCTTCAGCGCAGATCGCCGATCTTGACGTGGTCCATGTCCTTGAACACCTGGTTCTCGCCGACCATGCCCCAGATGAAGGTATAGGCCTGGGTGCCCACGCCCGAGTGGATCGACCAGCTCGGCGAGATCACCGCCTGCTCGTTGTGGACCAGGATGTGGCGCGTTTCCTGCGGCTCGCCGCACATGTGGAACACCGCCGAGTTCTCCTGCATGCCGAAGTAGAAATACACCTCCATGCGGCGCTCGTGGGTGTGGCAGGGCATGGTGTTCCACAGGTTGCCCGGCTCCAGCTTGGTCATGCCCATCGAGAGCTGGCAGGTCTGCACCACTTCCGGAACGATGAACTTGTAGATGGTGCGGCGGTTGCTGGTGGACGGGTCGCCCAGCGTTTCCGGCGAGGCCTGCTGCAGCGTGATCACGCGCGTCGGGTAGCGGGTGTGGGCCGGCGCGCAGTTCAGGTAGAACTTGGCGGGCCGGGCGGCGTCGTCGCTGCCGAACACCACCGACTGCGTGCCCTGGCCGATGTAGATCGCCTCCTCGAAGCGCACCGCGTGGCGCTGGCCGTCCACCTCCACCCAGCCGTCGCCGCCGATGTTGATCGCGCCCAGCTCGCGCCGGTCCAGCAGGTGCTCCACGCCGATGGTCTTGCCCAGCGCGTTGGGCACCTCCACCGCGCGGGTGGCCGGGAAGGCGCCGCCGACGATGATGCGGTCGATATGGCTGTAGGTCAGCTTGAGCGCGTCGGCCTCGAACACCTGTTCGACCAGGAAGTGGCGCCGCAAGCCGGCGGTATCGAGGGTTTTCGCGTGTTCGCTGTGTATGGCCTGGCGGACTTCCATCTGCTGTCTCCTGGGGATCGATGAGGCGGGGCGCCGGGGCCCCTTTGCGTGTTCCGCATTAGATCACAGCCGAATAAAAATCGGAACGTTGTTCCAGGTATTTTTTCGAAACGGGCGGGACGGCCGATGGTTTGCTTGAGTGACGGTCGGCAATTGCAGGGTTAACCGCGATGTAAGGCGATCACAGAATGGAATAACGTTCCGAAATCACGTCGGGGAGACGGCGGATTCGACAACGGACGCGAACGTCCATGGATGGAGAACCTTGTGAATATCAAAAAAGCGATCGATCGCGTACCGGGCGGCCTGATGCTGGTGCCCATGGTGCTGGGCGCCTGCGTCCACACCTTCGCGCCGGATGCGGGGAAATACTTCGGCTCGTTTACCAACGGGCTGATCGCCGGCACGGTGCCGATCCTCGCGGTGTGGTTCTTCTGCATGGGCGCCACCATCGACCTGCGCGCCACCGGGGTGGTGCTGCGCAAGTCGGGCACCCTGGTGGTGACCAAGACGCTGGTGGCCTGGCTGGTCACCCTGATCTGCGCGCAGTTCATTCCCGACGACGGGGTGAAGGGGGGGCTGTTCGCCGGGCTCTCGATCCTCGCCATCGTGGCCTCGATGGACATGACCAACGGTGGGCTCTACGCGGCCGTGATGCAGCAGTACGGCACGCGTGAGGAGGCCGGCGCCTTCGTGCTGATGTCGCTCGAATCGGGGCCGCTGGTCAGCATGACGATCCTCGGCGCGGCCGGCGTGGCGGTGTTCGAGCCGCGCCTGTTCGTGGGCGCGGTGCTGCCGTTCCTGATCGGCTTCGCGCTGGGCAACCTCGATCGCGACCTGCGCGACCTGTTCGGCCGCTGCGTGCATCCGCTGATCCCGTTCTTCGGCTTCGCGCTGGGCAACGGCATCGACCTGCACGTGATCGCCAAGAGCGGCATCCCGGGCATCATCCTCGGCGTGGCCGTGATCATCGTCACCGGCATTCCGCTGATCCTGGCCGACCGCTTCATCGGCGGCGGCAACGGCACGGCCGGCATCGCCGCCTCGTCGACCGCGGGCGCCGCGGTGGCGAACCCGGCCATCATCGGCGAGATGGTGCCCAGGTTCAAGCCGCTGGTGCCGGCCGCCACCGCCACGGTGGCCACCGCCTGCCTGATCACCGCGATCCTGGTGCCGATCGTCACCGCGATCTGGGCGCGCCGCTTCAGCCGCAACCTGCCGGCCAGCAACGCGGCCGCGGCCGATGCGAAGCTGCAGCAGGTCGGCGTGTCGGGGCACCAGGGCCATATCTGAGGCTTGCAGGAGGGGAAGCGCGCCGTCGGGAGAGGCGGCGCGCGCCGTCGCGGATTCGCCGCGACGGGCGAGAGGCCGGGCCGCATGTGCGGTCCGGCCTTGTCGTTTTGGCGAGCCGGCCGCGCAAATTTGCTATCTTCCGGGGTCGCACGCGTTTCCCTGTTTTCCCTGCTTCTTCCCGCTCCCGAATCCATGACCGACCGCATCGTCGCCGCCTTCGATTTCGACGGCACCATCACCACCGCCGACAGCTTCCAGCACTTCGTCCGGCGAGCCGTCGGCACCCGCCGTTTCGCCTGCGCGGGCCTGCGCGCGCTGCCCTGGATCCTCGCCATGAAGGCCGGGCTGATCTCGCGCGGCGCGGCCAAGGCGCGCTTCGCCTGGTTCGCCTTCGGGCCGATGCCGGCGCGCGAGCTCGATGCGCTGGCCACCGCCTTCGTGCAGACCGAGCTGCCCACGCTGGTGCGTCCCGAGATGCTCGAGCGGGTGCGCGAGCATCAGGCGCGCGGCCACCAGGTGGTGCTGGTGAGCGCCTCGCCCTCGCTGTACCTGGAGAAGTGGGCCGCCACCCTCGGCCTCGACGCGGTGCTGGCCACGCGGCTGGCCTGGCGGGACGGCGCCTTCGCGGGGCGCTTGGACGGCGAGAACTGCTGGGGACCGCAGAAGGTGGTGCGGCTCGCGGCCTGGTGGGGCGACGAGCCGCCCGCGAAGCTCTATGCCTACGGCGACAGCCGCGGCGACAAGGAGATGGCCGAGCGCGCCGACTGGTCGTGGATTCGCGGCCAGGGGCCGATGGGGCCGATCGAGGCCTGAGCGCCGGGTATCGCGCGCCGGTCGATCGGCGACGGCTCGCGCGCGTGCGGCTGTAGCACGGCGCCAGAGCACGCAGCTAGAGCACGAAGGGCAGCTTGCTGCCGCGCGCCTCGGCCAGCATCGACAGCGTGATCTTGCGCACTTCCAGCCGGCTCTGCGTGATGTGGGCGCGCAGCAGCATGCCGGCCTCGGCGATCGCGCCGCGCTCCAGCAGGCGGATCATCTTGGCGTGTTCCTCGTAGGTGGCCGAGGTGCGGTGCGCCTTCAGGAAGTCGAGCCGCCGCACGATGCGGATCCGCTCGGTCACCTCGTTATGCACGCGCAGCATCTCGGCATTGCCGGTAGCCGCCACCAGCTGGCGGTGGAAGGCCTCGTCCATGCGGAACATCTCGGCGGGATCGGTCTCGCGCGCCTCGGGCGCGACGCACCAGGTGGCGTGCAGCGTGGCCAGCGCATCGGCCCAGTTGCCGGCGCCGGCCGTGAGCCGCTCGATCGCGGCGAGCTCCAGCACGATGCGCAGCTCGTAGAGCTGGTCGAGCTGGGCGAAGTCGATCGGCGCGACCTTCCAGCCGCGCCGGAAACCCACCTCCAGGTAACCCTCGCGCTGCAGCCGGAACAGCCCGTCGCGCATCGGCGTGCGCGATACGCCGTAATGCCGGGCGATATCGGTTTCGGAGAAACGGTCGCCTGGCAGCAGCCGGAAGCCGAAGATATCGCTCTTCAACTGCTGGTAGACCTGCTCGGCGAGCGGGTTGGCGCGATTGACCGCCTGCTCGTCGTCGGCGAGTTCGGGGGAGAGAGGGGAATCGCTCACGCTGGGCTGGGTCCGGTGGAGGAATGCGCGGCTCGCGGCTCGGGCGCGTCGATCAGGCTCACGTGCGCGGCGACGATGCGCCAGCCGCGATGCAGCGTGTCGGTCCCGTCGAGGCGCGCCCAGGTCTGCATCTGACGGCCCAGCAAAGAGGTGGCGTCGCTGCTGAATTCGGTGCTGACGGTCGCGTGCTCGCCGCCGAAGCTGGTGATCACGGTGCGATGCAGGCGGCGCGAGGGCGGCACCGGCTCGCAGCTCGCGCGCCAGGCGCGGATCGCCGCGCCGCCGTGCTGGATCTCGGCGATGCCGTAGCGCACCACCTCGGGCGCGTTCCAGAACAGCGCGTCCATGGTCGGCACGTCGTTGTCGACCAGCGCGCGCTCGTAGGCCTCGAAGGCCGCGCGCACTTCGGCAAGGATCTCGGGGCGATTCAGTTCGATGGTCATGGCTGTGGGCTGGCGGATGGGGCGGCGGGCAGCGGGGCCGCTTCGAGCAGGGCGCCCAGCGGCGCGGTCCAGCCGACGATGCCGCCCTGCGAGCTTATCATTTCGAGACAAGCGGCCTTGAAGGCCGGGAAGTAGCTGGCGGTGGCATCTTCCACCAGCAGGCAGTCGTAGCCGCGGTCGTTGGCCTCGCGCATCGAGGTCTGCACGCAGACCTCGGTGGTCACGCCGGCGAACACCAGGTGCGTGATGCCGCGCTCGCGCAGCAGCGCGTCGAGCGCGGTGGCGTGGAAGGCGCCCTTGCCGGGTTTGTCGATCACCGTTTCGCCGGCCAGCGGCGCGAGCGCCTCGACGATCTGGTTGCCGGGCTCGCCGCGCACCAGGATGCGGCCCATCGGGCCGCTGTCGCCGATGCGCAGGTTGGGCGCGCCGCGCAGGCGCTTGGCGGGCGGGCAATCGGACAGGTCGGGCGCGTGCGATTCGCGCGTATGCACCACGCTCCAGCCGCGGGCGCGCGCGAAGGCGAGCAGGGCGGCCACGCTCGGCACGATCGCGGCCAGCGGCGCGACGTCGTTGCCGAGCGCGGCGCCGAAACCGCCGGGCTCGATGAAGTCGCGCTGCATGTCGATCACGATCAGCGCGGTATGCGCCGGGTCGTAGCGATAGGGCGCGGGGCGGGCGGGAACCTCGAAGTGCATCGGGATGTTCTCTCTTTCAGCGATGGGTGCCCGGCGCATCGGCCGGCCGGGCCGGCTCGCGATGCGCGTGCGCGGCGCCGGGCCTGCCGGAGGACGCGGCAGGCTCGTCGGCCTCGTCGTGCCCGGCCATGTAGCGACCCAGCACGGCGCGATCGGCGCCGGCTGCCTCGGTCTCGAACACCAGCCGTCCCGCCGACATCACGGCGATCCGGTCCGACAGCGCCAGCAGCTCGTCGAGATCCTCGCTGACCAGCAGGATCGCGGCGCCGGCCTCGCGCGCGGCGAGCAGGCGCGCGTGGATGTCGGCCACCGAGGCGAAGTCGAGGCCGAACACCGGGTTGGCGACGATCAGCACCTCCACCGGCTGGCCCAGCTCGCGCGCCAGCACGGCGCGCTGCACGTTGCCGCCCGACAGGGTGCCGATCGCGCGCTCGGGCAGCGGCGGGCTGACCTTGAATTCGGCGATGCGCTCGGCCGCGCGCCGGCGCAGCGCGCGCCGGTCG
>NZ_VWWK01000235.1:0-8997 GCF_011753035.1 Burkholderia sp. Ax-1720
GCCCGCGCGCCCGCTCGGCACGCGCCGCCTCGCCCTTCGCCGCGCCCTCGCGCGCGGCCGCCCCCGTCTGCCGGAGAAAGCCCCGATGTCGTCGTCCCCCCGCCTGTCCCGTCGCCAGTTTTCCCTGGCCGCGATGTCCGCGTCGCTGGCCGCGTGCACCTCGTTCGGCGGCAAATCCGATGCCGGCAAGACGCCCCCGCCGCCGGTGGCGGCCACCCAGCCGCGCCGGCCGCTGAAGGTCGGCATCGCGCTGGGCGGCGGTGCCGCGCGCGGCTTCGCGCATATCGGCGTGCTCAAGGCGCTGGAGGCGCGCAGCATCCCGATCGACCTGGTGGCCGGCACCAGCGCGGGTTCGGTGGTCGGCTCGCTGTACGCCTCGGGGCTGAACGCCTTCGACCTCAACAAGCTGGCGCTCACCATGGACGAGGCCTCGATCAGCGACTGGGCCCTGCCCTGGCGCTCGCGCGGCCTGCTGATGGGCGTGGCGCTGCAGAACTACATCAACAAGACGCTCAACAACCGGCCGATCGAGAAGATGACGCGCCCGCTGGGCATCGTCGCCACCGACCTGCAGAGCGGCCAGCCGATCCTGTTCCAGCGCGGCAACACGGGCCTGGCGGTGCGCGCCTCGAGCAGCGTGCCCTCGGTGTTCGAGCCGGTGCGCATCGGCAGCCGCGAGTACGTCGACGGCGGCCTGGTGAGCCCGGTGCCGGCCTCGTTCGCGCGCAGGATGGGCGCCGACTTCGTGATCGCCGTCGACATCTCGGCGCGCCCCGAGGGCGCCGCCACCGGCAACCCGATCGAGCTGCTGCTGCAGACCTTCACGATCATGGGCCAGACCATCAAGGCCTACGAGCTCGACAAGTACGCCGACGTGGTGATCCGCCCGAACCTGGCGGCGATGAGCGCGAGCGACTTCACGCAGCGCAACGCGGCGATCCTGGCCGGCGAGGAAGCGGCCGCGAAGATCATGCCGGAGCTGCAGAGCAAGCTGGCGGCCGCGCAGGCACGCGCGAGCGCCTGAGGGCGCCTGCCGAGCCGCCCGGGGCAGCCCGGGGCCGCCTCGGACCTCGCCTGGCACCGCCAGCGCCCTCCAGGGCGCCTCGCGGCCCGGCACGCGACGCTCACCCCGCCCGGCCCGCCGCCATCCCCTTTCCGAAGCCCCAAAGCAAAAACCCCGGCTCCTTGCGGAAGCCGGGGTCGGCCATGCTTGCCTGCCGCGGTGCGGCGATCAGTTGCCCGGCGTGAAATCCGCCGCGTTGCCGCCGATCGTCGCGCTCACGCGCTGGCGCAGGTCGTCGGGCTTGGTCGGGAATTCCGACTCGAGCCGGCGCGCGCCGGTGAAGCGCTTTTCCCAGTAGCTGCTGTCGAGATCGTCGACGCGGATCGTGCTGCCCGTCGAGGGCGAGTGCACGAACTTGTTGTCGCCGATATAGATGCCCACGTGCGAGAAGGTGCGGCGCATGGTGTTGAAGAACACCAGGTCGCCCGGCTTGAGCTCGCTCATGCGGACCTTCTCGCCGACGCGGCTCATTTCCTCGGCGCGGCGCGGCAGCGACATGCCGAGCGTGTCCTGGAACACGTAGCGCACAAAGCCGCTGCAATCGAGCCCCGAATCGGGGGAATTGCCGCCCCAGCGGTAGCGCACGCCGATCATGTTCAGCGCGCCGACCACCACGTCGCCGGCCTTGCCGGCCATGCCGGAGAGGAACGACTTGGCGCCGCCCGTGCTGGCTGCCGGGGCGCTGGCTTGCGGATTCTGGGTGGAGGAATTCGACCCGGACTGGGTCGAGAATGCGACATTCTGATTAAAACTGCCGGCTTCGTCGGCGAACGCGCCGGGAGCCGCAGCAATCAGGACGCCGACAAACAGCCCGGCGACGGCGCGCGTACATACCTGGGTGAGGGAGCGGTGCTGCATCGGTCGGTAATTTTGTGCTTAAAAATCAGGTGATTGCCGGAAATTTCGGTCGATACTAGCCAGACGGTATTTGTTTGTCAAAATGAATTGAAAAATTCAATCAATATCTGCACATCATTGGGGCAGCCCTGGCTGGCCGACCGCGGCCAGGAGTTTGCGCGTGTACGGATGTGACGGTTCCGTGAAAATTTTTCCGACTTCCCCGCTCTCGACGATTTCCCCGCCCTGCATCACCGCCACCCGATGCGCCATCGCGCCGATCACTTCCAGGTCGTGGCTGATGAACACGTAGCCGAGGTTGTACTTGCGCTGCAGGTTGGCGAGCAGCTTCAGCACCTGCTGCTGGATCGACACGTCGAGCGCGCTGGTGGGCTCGTCGAGCACCAGGATGCTGGGCTCCAGCACCAGCGCGCGGGCGATCGCGATGCGCTGGCGCTGGCCGCCCGAGAACTCGTGCGGGTAGCGATGCAGCACCGTGCGATCGAGCCCGACCTCGCGCAGCACCGCCGTCACGCGCTCGCGCAGCGCCTCGGCGGACAGCTCGGGCCGGTGCAGGGCCAGCCCCTCGCCGACGATGCGCTCGATGGTATGGCGCGGCGAGAGCGAGCCGAACGGATCCTGGAACACCACCTGCATGCGCGCGCGCAGGCGCCGCGCGTCGGCGCCGCGCCAGCTCGCCAGCGGGCGGCCGTCGAATTCGATCTGGCCGGCCTCGATGCGCTGCAGGCCGAGCAGGGCCATCGCCAGGGTCGACTTGCCCGAGCCCGATTCGCCCACCACCCCGAGCGTCTCGCCCTGCCGCACCGACACGCTGACCTGTTTCACCGCCGTGAAGCGTCCGCTGCGGAACCATCCCGCCAGGCCCGGCAATTTCTGCCGAAAGCCGACCGTCACCTCGCGCGCGTCGAGCATCACCGGCGCGATCGGCAGCACCGGCGCGGCGGTGCGCTGCGGCCGGCTGTTCAGCAGCCTGCGCGTGTAGGGATGCTCGGGCTCGGCGAAGATCCGCTCCACCTCGCCGCTCTCCACCAGCCTGCCCTTCTCCATCACCGCCACGCGCTGCGCGAAGCGGCGCACCAGGTTCAGGTCGTGCGTGATCAGCAGGATCGACATGCCGCGCGTGAGCTCGGCGTCGCGCTGCAGGTCCAGCAGCAGCTCGACGATCTGGGCGCGGATCGTCACGTCGAGCGCGGTGGTCGGCTCGTCGGCCAGCAACAGGCGCGGCCGGCAGGCCAGCGCCATCGCGATCATGGCGCGCTGGCGCTGGCCGCCGGAAAGCTGGTGCGGATAGCTGTCGACGCGCCGCTCGGGCTCGGCGATGCCGGTGCGCCCCAGCAGCGCGATGGCACGCGCGCGCGCCTCGCGCCTGGAAACCCCATCGTGCAGCACGACGGTCTCGACGATCTGGTCGCCCACCGTGTAGAGCGGATTGAGCGCCGTCATCGGCTCCTGGAAGATCATCGCGATCTGCGCGCCGCGCAGGCCGCGCATGGCGCGCTCGCTGGCCGCGCCGAGCTCGCGCCCGTCGAAGCGGATGCGCCCGCCCTGCTCTGCGTCGCGCAACAGGCGCAGGATCGCCAGCGCGGTCACGCTCTTGCCCGAGCCCGACTCGCCGACCAGGGCCACACGCTCGCCGCGGCCGATCGTCAGCGAGACGTCGTCGACGGCCAGCGTGTCGCCGAAGCTCACGCGCAGGTGCTCGATCGACAGCAGCGGCTCGCCCGGCGCCGCCGCGCCGCCGGCCCGATCGGTCGCACCCGCGCCCTGCCCCGGGGCTCGCGGGGCGCTCCCCGGGCCTGTCAGGCCCGCTCGCTCCGGTCGATCCGCCTGTGCCTGCGGCACCGGGCGCTTCGCTCCCAGCGCCGGCTTCATCGCGCACCTCCCGCCGCGCGCGAGGTATCGGCCACGCGTGAATCGAGCGCGTTGCGCAGCGCATCGCCCATGAAGGTCAGCAGCAGCAGCGTGAACACCAGCACGATGAAGGTCGCCAGCGAGATCCACCAGGCGTCGAGATTGGCCTTGCCCTGCGAGAGCAGCTCGCCCAGGCTCGGCGTGGGCGGCGGCACGCCCAGGCCGAGGAAGTCGAGGCTGGTCAGCGCCAGGATCGAGCCGCTCATGCGAAACGGCAGGAAGGTGATGACGGGCGTGAGGCTGTTGGGCAGCACGTGGCGCCAGATGATCTGCCAGTTCGACAGGCCCATCGCGCGCGCGGCGCGCACGTAGTCCTGGGTGCGGTTGCGCAGGAACTCGGCGCGCACGTAGTCGGCCAGGCCGATCCAGCCGAACAGCGAGAGCAGCACGATCAGCAGCAGGAAGCTGGGCTCGAAGATCGAGGCGAAGATGATCAGCAGGTAGAGCTCGGGCATCGAGCTCCAGATCTCGATCAGGCGCTGCCCGACGATGTCGATGCGCCCGCCGTAGAAGCCCTGCACCGCGCCGGCCAGGATCCCCAGCACGGTGCCGATCAGGGTCAGCACCAGCGCGAACTCGACCGATACGCAGAAGCCGTAGACCAGCCGCGCGAGCAGGTCGCGCCCTTGCGCGTCGGTGCCCAGCCAGTTGTCGCGCGAGGGCGGCGCCGGGTTCGGCAGCGCCGAGAAGTAGTTCAGCGTCGTGTAGGAGTAGCGGTTCGGCGGATAGATCGCGAAGTTGCCCGGCGCGTCGATCCGCTTGCGCACGTAAGGGTCGAGGTAGTCGGCCGGGGTCGGGAAATCGCCGCCGAAGGTGGTTTCGGCATAGTCCTTGGCGATCGGGAAGTACCAGTGGCCGTCGTAGCGCACCACCAGCGGCTTGTCGTTGGACCACAGCGGCGCGGCCAGGCTGATCGCGAAGGCGACCAGGAACACCACCAGGCTCCAGTAGCCCAGGCGCTGGCGGCGAAAGCGCTGCCAGACGCGGCGCGCGGGAGACGGCGAGACGCGCGCGCGGGCGGCGTCGACGCGGGAGGAAACGGCGGTTCGGCTCAACTCAGCGCTCCAGTTGGTCGAATTGGATCCGGGGATCGACCCAGACGTAGCAGAGATCGGAAACCAGCTTGGTGACCAGGCCGATCAGCGTGAACAGGTAGAGCGTGCCGAGCACCACCGGGTAGTCGCGGCGGATCACCGACTCGTAGGACAGCAGGCCCAGGCCGTCGAGCGAGAACAGCGTCTCGATCAGCAGGCTGCCCGAGAAGAAGGCGCCGATGAAGGCGGCCGGGAAGCCCACGATCAGCGGCAGCAGCGCGTTGCGGAACACGTGCTTCCAGAGCACGCGCCGCTCCGACAGGCCCTTGGCGCGCGCGGTCAGCACGTACTGCTTGCGGATCTCGTCGAGGAAGGCGTTCTTGGTGAGCATGGTGATCACCGCGAAGCTGCCCACCACCGAGGCCGTGATCGGCAGCACCAGGTGCCAGAGGTAGTCGGTGATCTTGGCGGCCAGGCTCAGCTGGGCGAAGTTGTCCGAGCTCAGGCCGCGCAGCGGGAACAACTGCCAGAACGAGCCGCCGCCGAACAGCACCAGCAGCAGCACGCCGAGCACGAAGCCCGGGATCGCGTAGCCGACCAGCACCGCCAGGCTCGAGGCCACGTCGAAGGGCGTGCCGTTGTAGACCGCCTTGGCGATGCCCAGCGGCACCGAGATCAGGTAGGTCAGCAGGAAGGTCCAGATGCCGATGCTGATCGACACCGGCAGCTTCGAGACCACCAGCGACCAGACGCTCTGGTGATGGAAGTAGCTCTGGCCCAGGTCGAAATGCGCGAAGCGCTCCAGCATCAGGCCGTAGCGCTCGATGGGCGGCTTGTCGAAGCCGTACAGCGCCTTGAGCTGGGCGAGCTGCTGCGGGTCCACGCCCGAGTAGGCGCGCATGCCGAACGGCACATGGCCCTGCTCGGCACCCTTGCGCAGTTCCTGCATCGCCTGTTCGACCGGGCCGCCCGGCACGAACTGGATCACCGCGAAGGTGATGGTCAGCACGCCGAGCAGGGTCGGGATCATCAGCAGCAGACGTTTGAGGATGTAGCTCCACATAGGCGGGATCGACCAGGCGGTGCGCGCGGCGCGGTTAGGGGAACGACGGGGACGGCGGAAACGACGGGCGCGACGGCCGCGCGGGCCGTGCGCGAAGGGTGGCGCGATGGCGAGGCGAGCCGGCCGGATGCATGCCCACGGCTCAGTGCCCCGCCGCCGAGGCGGCATTCGCGGCATTCGCGGCGGGTTTCTCCCACCACATCGACACCACCCAGTCCTCCGCCGAATAGTACAGCGGCAGCGTCGCGGGATAGGCCAGCCGTCGCTGGTAGGCGACCCGGTGCATGGTGCTGTACCACTGCGGCACGGCATAGTAGCCGTGCATCAGCACGCGGTCGAGCGCATGGGTGGCGTCGAGCAGTTGCTCGCGCGTCTGCGCCTGCACCAGGGTCTTCAGGATCGTGTCGACGGCCGGCGATTTCAGGCCGATCAGGTTGTCCGAGCCGGTCTGGTCGGCGTAGCGGCTGGCGTAGCGCAGCACCTGCTCGCTGCCCGGCACCTGCACGCCCGGGTAGCGGATCGTGGTCATGTCGTAGTCGAAGGCGTCGAGGCGCTTCTGCAGCAGGGCGAAGTCGGCGGTGCGAAAGCGCGCCTCGATGCCGAGCTTGGCGAGATTGCGCTGGTAGACGGCCGCCACCGGCTCCATCGAGCCGCCCGAATCGTCGAGGATCTCGAAGCGGAACGGCTCGCCGCGCGCGTTGCGCAGCGCGCCGTCGCGATAGGTCCAGCCGGCCTGGGCCAGCAGCGCGCGCGCCTGGAGCAGGTTGGCGCGCAGCGAACCCGGCGGATTGGTCGAGGGCTGCTCGGGCATCGGCCCGAACACGGCCGGATCCAGTTGCTTGCGCAACGGTTCCAGGATCGCCAGCTCGCCCTCGCCCGGCGTGCCGGTGGCCTGCAGCTCGGTATCGGCGAAATAGCTGTTCAGGCGCGTGTAGCCGCCGTAGAACAACTGGCGGTTCAGCCATTCGAAGTCGAAGGCCAGGTCCAGCGCCTCGCGCACGCGCACGTCCTGGAACAGTGGCCGGCGCAGGTTCATCATGAAACCCTGCATGCCCGCGCCGTTGTGCTGGCGGAACTCGTGCTTGACCAGCTCGCCGCTGTCGAAGCGCTTGCCGACGTCGCGCCGCACCCAGTTGCGCGCGATGTACTCGACCAGCACGTCGTATTCGCCGGCCTTGAAGGCCTCCAGGCGCGCCACCCCGTCGCCGTAGAGCTTGTAGACGACATGCGCGAAATTGTTGGTGCCCACCCGCACCGGCAGGTCGGCGCCCCAGTAATGCGGATCGCGCCGGTAGGTGATGTTGCGGCCGGTGTCGTAGCGCTCGATCAGGTAGGGGCCGCTGCCGATCGGCGGCTCGAAGGCCAGTTGGTCGAAGGCCACGTGGCTGCCGTCGGGCCGGGCGCCCCACTTGCGCGAGAACACGGGAATCGCGCCGGCGGTGAGGGGCAGTTCGCGGTCCGCGCGCGCGAACTCGAAGCGGATGGTGGCCGCGTCGACCACCACCGCGCGCTTGATCTCGGCGAAATAGGCCGCGTACTGCGGCGCGGCCTGCGGGCTCTTGAGCGTGTCGAACGAATACTTCACGTCGTCCGCCGTGACCGGGTCGCCGTTCGAGAAGCGCGCGCGGGCATTGAGATGGAAGGTGGCCGAGAGCCGGTCCGGGGCGATCGCCACGTCGTCGGCCAGCAGGCCATAGACGCTGGCCGGCTCGTCGGCGCTGCCCGTCATCAGGCTCTCGAACAGCAGGCCGATGCCGGGCGCGGGATTGCCGCGCAGCGTGAAGGGATTGAACTTGTCGAAGGTGGTGAGCCGGTTCGGGTTGGCCAGCACCAGGGTGCCGCCCTTGGGCGCGTCCGGGTTCACGTAGTCGAAATGCTTGAAGCCGGGCGGGTACTTCGGTTCGCCGTATTGCGCGATCGCATAGACGGCATGGGCGGGGGGCGCGGCCGCCACGGCGAACACGGCCAGCAAGGCGGCGATGGCGGCACGCGGGGCGCGGCTGAGCGCGGCGGCCCGGAACGACGGAATCGGCATGAAGGCGGAATCGCTCGTGGTTCGTTGGCGGTGTCGCGCATTCTACCGAGTCCGCTCCGCTCGGTGGGGCATTCGCCGTGCCGGGCCGGCGCGCCCTGCCCCTTGCGTCGTCGAGCGCGCAAAAGAAAACCGCCCTCGCGAGGGCGGTTTGTCATCAGAGGGCGGCTCGGCGGCTCGGCGAACCTCTATATAGGAGGCGCCTTGCACCGGGCCGCGGCCCGGCGATGGTTCAATGATGCCAGCCCGGGCCACCGTGGCCGCCGTGCCAGCCGGGGCCGCCGCCATGCCAGCCCGGGCCGCCGCGCCAGCCGCCGCCGTGATGGCGATTCCACTCGTCGCGGCCCCAGTAGCGGCGGCCGTCCCAGTAGCGGTCGCCGTGCCAGCCGATCACGATCGCGGGTGCCGGCGCATAGACGGGTGCCGGTTGATAGTAGGCGGGCGGCGGCGGCGCATAGACGGGTGCCGGTGCGACATAGGCCGGAGCGCCGAGGTTGATGCCGACACTGACGCCCGCCATTGCCGCGCCCGACACGAACAGCGCGGCCAGACCGGTCACGAGCGAAGCAACACGCAAGCTTTTCATGGAGTCCCCTTCCGGTGGTTTCATTGAGTGATTCGACTATAACGACTCGGGCCCCGCCCGCATATTTCCACTTTGTAAGAACTGATGCGCGGCATCGCGTGACATGCGCATCCCTAACGTCTTGTTACATTTCGCCGGACTCGGCCCCGGCCGGGGCGGCGAATGCGCGAGGATGCGGGTCGATGGAGGATCGCGGGAGGTGTCGAGCGCCATAGACGGCGCGCGTATTGTAGCGGCGAGCGTGCGAACGCGCGCCGGGGGCGCCGGCGCGAAGCCGGCGCGATGGGCATTCAATGTGGCCCGGCGCGCGACTCAGCGCAACTCAGCGCGACTCAGCGCGACCAGGCGCCGTCGAGCAGCGCGTCGATCTCCTCGCGCGTCGGCGCGGTGGCCGGCCCGAAGCGCGTGACCGCCAGCGCGGCCGCCGCATTCGCGCGCCGCGCCGCGACC
>NZ_VWWK01000236.1:0-8915 GCF_011753035.1 Burkholderia sp. Ax-1720
GGCTCGAGGGCGAGGCGCTCGAGGCGATCCTGGCGCAGCGCGTGCCGCGCGAGGCGCTGCGGGCCACCCGCGCGGCGCGCCTCAAGTATCGCGATACCGATTCGACGCTGGAGGTGCCGTTCGGCGAGGCGCCGGAGATGGCCGCCGCCTTCGAGGCACTGCACCGCAAGCGCTACGGCTTCGCGATGCAGGACAAGCCGCTGGTGGTCGAATCGGTGGTGGTGGAGGCGATCGGCCTGAGCGAGCCGCCCACCCTGCACGGCGCCGCGCCGCGCAAGGCCAACCCGGCGGCCGCGGCCGGCAGCGAGGCCACCCTGTTTGCCGGCGCCCGCGCGCTGACGGTGCCGCTGCATGCGCGCCGCGATCTCGCGATCGGCGCGAGCCTGGCCGGCCCCGCGCTGATCACCGAGGAAATCTCGACCATCGTGCTGGCCGAGGGCTGGACCGCCTGCGTGCTGGAGGACGGCACGCTGCGCCTGGACCGCGTCGAGGCGGCCGGCGCGGCGCACGCGATCACCACCGCGCGCGACCCGGTGCACCTGGAGATCTTCAACAACCTGTTCATGTCGATCGCGCAGCAGATGGGCGTGACGCTGGAGAAGACCTCGTACTCGGTCAACATGAAGGAGCGGCTCGACTTCTCCTGCGCGATCTTCGATCGCGAGGGCGGGCTGATCGCGAACGCGCCGCATATCCCCGTGCATCTGGGCTCGATGAGCGACAGCGTGCAGAGCGTGATCCGCGAGCACGGCGCGAGCCTCGGGCGCGGCGACGTGTTCATGCTCAACGTGCCCTACAACGGCGGCACCCACCTGCCCGACATCACGGTGGTGATGCCGGTGCACGGCGCGGCGGGCGAGCTGCTGTTCTACGTGGCCGCGCGCGGCCATCACGGCGACGTCGGCGGCATCACGCCGGGCTCGATGCCGCCCGACAGCACCACCATCGAGGAAGAGGGCGTGCTGCTCGACAACGTGCGCATCGTCGCGGCGGGCCGCTTCCTGGAGGACGAGGTGCGCGCGCTGTTCGCCGCCGGCCCCTGGCCGAGCCGCAACATCGACCAGAACATCGCCGACCTGACCGCCCAGATCGCCGCCTGCGAATGCGGCGCGAGCGAGCTGCTGCGGGTGGCGGGGCGCTACGGCGCCGAGGTGGTGCTGGCCTACATGGGCCACGTGCAGGCCAATGCCGAGGAGGCGGTGCGCGCCGCGCTGCTGTCCCTGTCGGACGGCGAGTTCGCCTACGAGATGGACGACGGCGCGGTGATCCGCGTGCGCGTCACGATCGACCGCGAGCGGCGTGCCGCGCGCGTCGACTTCACCGGCACCAGCGCGCAGCGCGGCAGCAACTTCAACGCGCCGCGCTCGGTCTGCAAGGCGGCCGTGCTCTACGTGTTCCGCACCTTGCTGACCGACGCGATCCCGATGAACGAGGGTGTGCTGCGGCCCATCGAGATCGTGATCCCGCACGGCTCGATGCTCAACCCGGCCTACCCGGCCGCGGTGGTGGCCGGCAATGTGGAGGTCTCGCAATCGGTGACCGACGCGCTTTATGGCGCGCTTGCGGTGCTGGCGGGTTCTCAGGGTACGATGAACAACTTCACGTTCGGCGACGATGCCCAGCAGTACTACGAGACCATCGCCGGCGGTTCGGGCGCGGGCGGCACGCATCCGGGCACCTCGGCGGTACAGACGCACATGACGAATTCGCGGATGACCGACCCCGAGGTGATCGAGTGGCGCTTCCCGGTGCTGGTCGAGCAGCACGCGATCCGCGCCGGCAGCGGCGGCGCGGGGCGGCAGGCGGGCGGCGACGGCGCGGTGCGGCGGATCCGTTTCCTGCGCAGCCTGACCGCCAACATCCTCGCCAACCGCCGCCGCGTGCCGCCGTTCGGGCTGGCGGGCGGGGCGCCCGGCAGCGTCGGGCGCAACTGGATCGAGCGGGCCGGCGGCGCCGTCGAGCAGTTCGGCGCGACGCATACGACCACCGTCCACGCGGGCGACGTGTTCGTGATCGAGACGCCGGGCGGCGGCGGTTACGGCCGCGCGGAGTCGGCATGAGGGCGGGCATGACCGCGGCATGACGCCGAACGTGAACAGCGACAAACCAACAGGCGCACGGCAGCCGCGGCTCAGGCGGCGCACGTGCGCAGGCAAGGCGGTCCCGCCCGCGCGGCGGGGCCGTTCTCTTTCCCGGCAACAGGAGGCCCTTCCATGCAGTCAACCGTGAACCTGTACCCGCTGATCGGCGTCGTGCTGATCGTGGCGGGCTTCGTCCTGCGTTTCAACCCGATGCTGATCGTGATGGTGGCGGCGATCGTCACCGGCCTGGCCGCGCATTTCCCGCTCCAGCACGTGCTGGCCGCGATCGGCGCGGGTTTCGTCAAGACCCGTGTGATCGCACTGATCACCCTGCTGCCGCTGGCGGTGATCGGCCTGCTGGAGCGGCACGGCCTGCGCGAGCGGGCCCAGATCTGGATCGGCAACATCCGCGCGGCCACGCCGGGGCGCCTGCTGGTGGCCTACCTGCTGGTGCGCGAGCTGACCGCCGCGGTGGGCCTGACCGGGCTCGGCGGCCATCCGCAGATGGTTCGCCCGCTGGTCGCGCCGATGGCCGAAGGCGCCGCGCAATCGCGCTTCGGCCGCTTCGGCGAGGCGGTGCGCGAGCGGCTGCGCGCCTTCGCGGCCTCGGCCGACAACATCGGCCTGTTCTTCGGCGAGGACGTGTTCGTGGCCTTCGGCGCGATCGTGCTGATGGTCACCTTCCTGAAGGAGGCGGGCGTGATCGTCGAGCCGATGCACGTCGCGCTGTACGGCATCCCGACCGCGATCTCGGCCTTCCTGATCCACGGCTTCCGGCTCTGGCGCCTGGACGGCTGGCTGGCGCGCGAGGCCGCGGCCTTGCCCGCCTCGGCCCGCGAGTCGAGCGACGATGCGCGCGCGCAGGGAGAACAGGCATGATCGTCACGCTCGACTGGTTCTTCTGGCTGCTGGGCCTGCTGCTGATCGTGATCGGCGGCGTGATCGTCAGCGATCGCGAGCATCCCAGGCGCTTCCTGGCCGGCGCTTTCTGGATCGTCTACGGCATCGTGTTCCTGGCCGGCGACCGGCTGCCGCCCGAGGTGGTCGGCGCGCTGGTGGTGGCGATGGCGCTGGTGGCCGGCTTCGGCGGGGTGGTGGGCGCGAAACCCAAGGTGCCCGACGAGGCGACGCGGCGCGCGAGCGCGCTGCGCCTGGGCAATCGCCTGTTCCTGCCGGCCCTGACGATTCCGCTGGTGACCGTGATCGGCACCCTGCTGGCGCCGCACCTGGTGTTCGGCGGCACCGCCGTGCTCGATCCGAAGAACGCGACCCTGGTCTCGTTCGGGATCGGCTGCGTGATCGCCTTCGGCTTCGCCTGCCGGCTCACCGGCGATGGTCCGAAGCAGGGCGTGCTGGAGGCGCGTCGGCTGATCGACGCGGTGTCCTGGGCGGTGGTGCTGCCGCAGATGCTCGGCATGCTGGGCCTGGTGTTCGCCGATGCCGGCGTGGGCAAGGCCATCGCGCACCTGAGCACCGCCTATATCAGCCTCGACGCGCGCTTGCTGGCGGTGGCCGTGTACTGCATCGGCATGGCGCTGTTCGCGGCGATCATGGGCAACGGCTTCGCGGCCTTCCCGGTGATGACGGGCGGCATCGGCGTGCCGGTGCTGATCGGCGTGTTCCATGCCAACCCGGCGCCGCTGGCCGCGATCGGCATGTTCTCGGGTTATTGCGGCACCCTGCTCACGCCGATGGCCGCCAACTTCAACATCGTGCCGGCCGCGCTGCTCGAACTGCGCGACAAGTACGGCGTGATCCGCGCCCAGGCGCCGACCGCGCTGTGCCTGCTGGTGGTCAATATCTTCCTGCTGTACCTGCTGATGTAGGCGCCGCGCGTCGTCCATCCTCTTTCCTCTCCCGGCGCCCGCCGTCGAATCCGACGAGCGGGCGCGCTTCCCATTATTTGGCGGCGAGAACCGCGGCGAGAACCGCGATTCCGCTCGATTGCCCGCGATCGGGAAATGACGATCCGATAAACACGGTCGATCATCAAATAAACAGGCGATTGTCGATAAGGCGAATTTATTTTTCTTGTTCGACCGGTATTTCCCCGGCCGACACAATGAATTCGTGCTTCCGGCGATCGGCCAGCACGGGCCGGCACGGGGCATCTCTCGTCGGGCGGTTCTCCGGAACCGAATTCATCAAAGGGGGAAGGAATCGTGAAAATGTCATGGCTCGTGGCGTCGCTCGCCATCGTCAGCGTGTCGGCCAATGCGCAATTGCAGGGCGGCTATTTCCTGTGGTCGGATCAAGGCCAGACCAGGTGCATGTCGAACGCGCCGAATCTGGATTGGAAACTGGTCAGCGGTCCTTATTTCGACGGCGAATGCACGCGCGCGCTGCCCAAGCGGCCCGACCTGCCCCTGCCGGCGCAGCCGGCCAGCGCGGGAGGTGCGCAATGAAGCCCGCCCCGCTCGCTCGTCTCGCCGTGCTGGCCGCCGCCGCGCTGGCGCTGGCCGCCTGCAACGACGACAGCCCTTCCGTGGCCGCCTCCTCGGCCACCGCGGCGAATACCGCGGCAGCCGACCCGGCCGGGCCGCCCGCCGCGCTGATTCCGCCCAGCGGCGCCACCAATCCGCCGCCGGCGGCCGCCTATGCCGGCTGCATGGACGCCACCGTGGCCGGCTCCTACGAGGAGCAGCGCCTGGTGAACCTGCTGCCCGGCAATAGCACGCCATTCGCCGACCAGATCCTCGCGGCCTCGGGCTTCGACGGCTACGGCCCGCGCTTCAGCGCGCAGCTCTGCACCGATCGCGCGATCCGCTCGTTCGGCGATGCGGTGGCCACCGTCAAGATCGCCGGGCAGGCGCTGTGGCAGGCCGCCGTGGACCGCGTGCAGGGCCGCCACCTGAGCGGCACGCTGCCGCAAAGCGACGATCGCATGCTGTACTGGGCACGCCTGAAGATGACGCTGGCGCTGCGCCAGTGGGTGCCGCAGATCCCGCTGACGCTGCAGCAGCGTGCGCAGCTCCAGTGGGTGCTGGAGCGTGCCTCGCGCGGCCAGTACGCGATCGCCTTCCCGTCGGGCGCCGGCATCAAGCGCATCCTGATCAGCGGCTTCGATCCCTTCACGCTCGGCACGCCCGGCACGACAATCTCGTCGACCAATATCCGTATCGGCAATCCCTCGGGCGCCACCGCGCTGGCGCTGGACGGCCGCACGCTCACGCTGGCCGACGGCAGCCGGGCGGTGATCCAGACCTACCTGCTGCCGGTCGACTACGCGCCGTTCCGCGAAGGCATGCAGGAAACCACGCTGACGCCGTTCTTCACCGGGCCGGAGCATGTGAACGCCTCGATCACGATGAGCCAGGGCCGGGAAGGTATCTTCGATATCGAGAACTGGCACGGGCGTTATCACGCGGCCGCTTTCCCCGACAATCTCAATACCACCATCGGCGACCCATTCGGTGCCCAGTTGCTGCCCGGCATGCAGGATGCCGACATCTATCCGCCGCGAGCCGTGCTCGGCTACGATCCGCAGCCCTGGCAGCCGACCCTGCCCGAGCAGTTCACCACCACCACGCTGCCCTACGCGGCGATGATCGGGGCGAACAGCGGCGCGGCCATCACCGTGCCACGCACGTCGAAGCCGGGCGGCTACCAGGTGATCTGGCATACCGATCATTCGGAGCTGAGCGATTGCGGCGACGCCGGTACGCTGGCGGGCTTCACCGGATCGAACCGCTACCCGCCGCCGAGCGCTCCCACCGCGCCGGCCACCGGCACCTGCGCGATCGAGGGCGGCGGCGGCAACTACCTGTCGAACGAGAGCGGCTATCGCAACACCCTGCTGCGCGACACGCTGGCGCCGAACAGCGGGATCTTCGCGGGCCACCTGCATACGCCGGTCATGTCGCATTTCACGACGGGCGACGACGCGAAGCTGAGCGACGCGATGTTCGAGTCCTATCGCGACACGATCGTCGCGCAGGCTAGCAAGCTGGTCGCCGCGATCGCGCAGGCGGTCAAGTGAAGCGCGGCGGGTGGGGATGTTGCCGCTGTTCAGCGGGTTTTTTCTGAGGTATATGCTGGGACGGACCCGGCGGCGCACCCCACCGCGCCGCCGGCAGCGAAGGAGACGGACGTGAACCTGAAGTTCCTGGAGACCTTCATCTGGGTCGCGAAGCTGCGCAGTTTCAGCCTCGCGGCGGAAAAGCTGCATTCGACGCAGGCCGCCATCTCGAGCCGCATCTCGGTGCTCGAGCAGGAACTGGGCGCCAAGCTGCTCAAGCGCGACCCCAAGGGCGTGACGCTCACGCGCGAGGGCGAGCGCGTGCTGCGCCACGCCGAGCAGGTCAGCCAGTCGATGACACAGCTCTACGAATCGCTGCAGGGCGAGAAGTTCGCCTACGGCACGATCCGGATCGGCGCGATGGACAGCGCGATCCATTCCTGGTTCGTCGATTTCGTCGCCGACGTGATGGCGCATTACCCGAACCTCGATATCGAGGTGACCTCGGATACCGCGCTCAACCTCAACGAGCAGTTGCGGCGCGGCATGCTCGACATGGTGATCCAGACCGACATGCTGCGCGACGAGACGATCCGCAGCATCGAGGTGCTGGAGCTGTCGGTGGTGTGGATCGCGGCGGCCAACTCGCGCGTGATGGGCCTGCAGCCCGAGGACACGCCCACCTCGGCGCTGCGCCGGCTCGGCGCCGAGCGGCTGATCACCTATTCGCGCCACTCGCGCCCGCACCAGGACCTGCTGCGGCTGATGCAGTCCTACGGCATCGGCGAGGCGCGCGTGAGCTGCGTGAACTCGGTGGCCGCGATGATCCAGCTCACCCAGGCCGGCTTCGGGGTGGCCGCGATGCCGCCCGCGCTGGTGCCGGTGCCGCTCGAGAAGGGCACGCTGCGCCGGCTCGACGGCATCGAGGTGCCGCCGCCGCTGCCCTTCGTGATCGCCTGGCGCACCGGCTCCGAATGGACCGAGCGGCTGGTCGAGATCGCCGTGGAGACCGTGCGCAAGTACGGCGCGCGGCTCGGCGAGGATGCCGCGCGCATCGTCGTCTAGGCGGCGTTTCCCTTCTTTTCGTGTCTTCCGCGCGCGAGGCCGTGATGGTGTCGCGCGCCAGCGTTCGCCTGTCGCGCACCGCGCCAGCGGTATTCGAAATCCTTATGCGCGCGATTTAATTTTCAAGTTCGACCTGCCGAATCGGCCATAACAGAATCAGCCCTGCCCGGAGATCGTTGCCGCGCAAGCCGTGAACCGCAAACCACGGCGCGCGTTCGACACCGAGCAGGGGTTGCCGGCGGCGCATGGCCTCGCGCGATGCGCCGCCGGTTGGCGAAAGCCGCGGGGAAGATCGACGCGCGCGGCCTGGCGAATTGAAATCAATCAGGAAAACGAATGAAGAAGATCATCGGCGATATCGGCATCGGTATCGGGCTGGCGCTCGCCTGCGGGCTCGCGCATGCGCAATCGAGCGTCACCCTCTATGGCCTGATCGACGAGGCGATACGCTTCCAGAGCTCGGCCGCCGGCAATACGGTCGGCATCAACGAAGGCGCCGTCAACGGCAATCGCTTCGGCCTGAAGGGCGTGGAGGAACTGGGCGGCGGCACGCGCGCGATCTTCCAGCTCGAATCGGGCTTCAATATCGCCAACGGCAAGTCCGACCAGCAAGGGCAACTGTTCGGGCGCTTCGCCTGGGTCGGCCTGCAGAGCGATCGCTTCGGCACCGTCAAGCTGGGGCGCCAGTATGGCGGCATCTACAACTTCTATGCCTTCAACTTCGACCCGATCGGCGGCGGCAACATCAACGCGACCGACTGGTCGCTGTTCCTGGTGGGGATCCGCTTCGACAACACGCTGCAATACGAGAAGGATTTCGGGCCGGTCACGCTGCAGGTGCAGCATGCCTTCGGCGGCCAGCCCGGCAGCGCCGTGTCGGGCAGCACCAGCACCGCCTCGCTGATCTATCGCTTCGGCGGCGGCAAGCTCGGCATCGCCGGCGCGCAGTCGAAGGACGGCGGCGGCCACAAGCTGGTGGTCGGCTCGCTCGGCGGCACCTATGCCTGGGGGCCGCTCGCGCTCTACCTGTACGGCATCGACGCGCGCCGCGACGCCGGTTTCAACGTGGCGGCGGCCAATAGCGGCGGGCCGTTAGCCAATACCAGCATCGTCGGCAATGCCGCCACCGCGTCGGGCCCGCAGGGCAGCGCGCGCAACGACGCGTTCGTGCGGGTCGGCGCGTCCTGGCAGCTTGCGCCGCAATGGCGCGTGATCGGCTCCTATGCCTACGACCACGCGAACAATGTCGCGCCCGGCCGCAGCGGCACGACGCAGACCGTCTACGGCATCGTCGACTACCTGCTCAGCAAGCGCACCGACGTCTATCTCGAGGTGGACCACAGCCATCTGTCCGGCGCCTCGGTCAACGATCCGAACGGGCCGCTGAACTTCGCCGGCAAGGCCAACAACTTCGGGGCGAGCCTGAGCCTGCGCACGGTGTTCTGACGCAGGGCTCAGGGCGCGACGGCCGGCGCGGGCGCGGGCGCGGGCGGGCCGCCGGCCGCCACCAGCTTCGCGTAATCGCCGGCCGAGATGCCGCGAGCGTGGTTCAGGAAGGCCGCCAGTTGCCAGATCTCGTGGTCGTCGAAGCTCTTGCCGAAGGCCGGCATGGCCGTCATGCGCACGCCGTTGCGGATGGTCCAGAACATCAGGGGCGGCTTGTTGCGGCGCGCGGCGGCCAGCAGCGGCGGCGCGGAAGCCCGCCGCTTTGCCGTCGGGCTATGCCGGCATTCACGGCGGCATCGTGGAACTGCTTAATGGTGCGCGCCGGGCCGCGGCGCGCAGTGTCAATGCGCTGATGACGGCCAGTT
>NZ_VWWK01000237.1:0-8828 GCF_011753035.1 Burkholderia sp. Ax-1720
CCTGCGCCTGCGCCTGCGCCTGCATCGTCCCGGCGGCCGTCGTCGACGCCACCGCGAGCGGCGCCGAGCCGCTCCGGCGCGCGGCCGCGATGAACTCCGCGGCGCGCTCGCCGATCATCACCGAAGGCGCATTGGTGTTGCCGCCGATCAGGGTCGGCATCACCGAGGCGTCGACCACCCGCAAACCTTCCACGCCACGCACGCGCAACTGCGTATCGACCACCGCGCGCGCATCGCTGCCCATCCGGCAGGTGCCGACCGGGTGGTAGATGGTGTCGGCGCGCTCGACGATGGTGGCGCGCAGCCTTGCATCGTCGTCCGAAGGATCGGTATAGAGCTCGCGCCCGCCTTGCGAGGCCAGCGGCTCGGCGGCGAGGATCCGCCGCATCGCCTTGGCGCCCGTCATCAGCAGGTCCAGGTCGCGCTCGTCGCTGAAGAAGCGCGGGTCGATCAGCGGCGCCTCGCGCGCATCGCCGCTCGCCAGCTCGACCGTGCCTCGGCTCTTCGGGCGCAGCGCGCAGACGTGCAGCGAGTAACCGAAGCCCCAGTGCATGTGGCGGTTGTGATCGTCGACCAGCGCGGTGCAGAAATGCAGTTGCAGGTCGGGACGATCGAGCCCCGGCTCGCTCTTGAGGAAGCCGCCCGCCTCGGCCACGTTGCTCGACATCATGCCGTCGCGCTTCGAGAACCAGCGCAGCAGTTGCGGCGTCATCTTGGCCAGGCCGCGCAGGCAGATGCCCACCAGCTCCGAGGAATCGACGCGCTTGTTGATGATGAAGTCGATATGGTCGATCAGGTTGCGGCCGACCTCGGGCGCGTCGTGCAGCACCTCGATGCCGTGGCGGCGCAACTGCTCGGCCGGGCCGATCCCCGAGCACATCAGCAGTTGCGGCGAGTTGAACGCGCCGGCTGCGACGATCACCTCGGCGCGCGCGCCGATCGTCTCGAGCTTGCCGCCGCGCCGCGCCAGCGTCACGCCGTTCGCGCGGCGGCCCTCGAAGCCGATGCGCAGCACGGTCGCGTCGGTGATGATGTCGAGGTTGGGGCGCGGCTGGTCGTAGAGATAGGCGCGCGCCACGCTGCAGCGCGCTCCGTCGCGATGCGTGACCTGGTAGAAGCCGACGCCTTCCTGCTCGGCGCCGTTGAAGTCGTCGTTGAGCGGATAACCGGCCGCGTGCGCGGCATCGATGAATCGTTGTGCGAAGGGATTCCGGAAGCGCAGGTCGGATACCGTCAGCGGGCCGTCGGCGCCATGCCACTCGTTCGCGCCGCGCTGGTTGCCCTCGGCGCGCCGGAAATACGGCAGCACGTCGCGCCAGCCCCAGCCTTGGCAGCCCAGCGTTTCCCATTCGTCGTAGTCGAGCGGATGGCCGCGCGTGTAGATCATCGCGTTGATCGCGCTCGAGCCGCCCAGCCCGCGCCCGCGCGGCTGGTAACCGCGCCGCCCGCCGAGCCCGGGCTGCGGCACCGTCTGGTAGCCGTAGTTGGTGCCGATTTTGTACGGCACGAGCGCGGCGATGCCGACCGGCATGTTGACCAGCAGGTTGCGCTGGTTGCTGCCGCCGGCCTCGATCAGGGCGATGCTGGCGTCGGGACAGGCGTCGGCCAGGCGCGCCGCGAGGCTCGCGCCGCCCGATCCACCGCCGACGATCAGATAGTCGTACTGCATGTCATGTCTCCTTCATGTCATGATCAGCGACCCGTGCCGATGCGCATCCAGCACTTGTAATGTTCGCGCATTGTAGGAACGCGGCGCGCGCCGCGGCGCATCGAATCAAGAGCGATTCCTCTAAACGGGGCCGCCGTCCGGCCTTAAGATGGCCGGATTCGCCTCGCGCGGCAGCGAGCGACGCCAAGCCGTCGCCGGCCGCGAAATGGGAGACACAGGCATGGATCAGCACGTTCCGGCGGCGACGCATCGCGTCACCAATCAGGCTCCGCCGCTCACCGACTACAACGCGTTTGAAACCGACCTCGCGCTCGCGGCCGCCGTCGAGCGGCACGGCGCGGGCTGGCATCAAACGGCGCTCTCGCGGCACGGCGCGGCGCTCACCACCGCCGACACGCTGGCGCTGGCCGAACTCGCCAATCGTCATACGCCCGAACTGTCGACCCACAGCGCGCGTGGCGAGCGCATCGACGCGCTCGAATTCCACCCGAGCTGGCACCAGTTGCTGGCCCTGTTGCGCGGCGAGGGCCTGCATGCGCTGCCCTTCGCCGAGCCGCGCGCCGGCGCGATGGCCGCGCGCTGCGCCGGCTACTTCCTGCACGCCCAGCTCGAATCGGGCTCGCTGTGCCCGCTGACCATGACCTTCGCGAGCATCCCCGTGCTCAAAAAGGAACCGGCCCTATTCGAGGCGCTGCGTGAGCGGCTCTACACGCGCGAGCACGATCCGCGCGACATCCCGCTGGCGGGCAAGCGCTCGATGATGATCGGCATGGGCATGACCGAGAAGCAGGGCGGCTCGGACGTGCGCAGCAACGAAACGCGCGCCTGGCCGCTCGGCGCGGGCGGGCGCGGCCAGCCCTATCGCCTGGTCGGCCACAAGTGGTTCCTCTCCGCGCCGCAATGCGATGCGCACCTGGTGCTGGCGCGCACCGACGAGCACGCCGGCATTTCCTGCTTCTACGTGCCGCGCTTCTCGCCCGACGGCAGCAAGAACGCGGTGCAGGTGCAGCGCCTCAAGGACAAGCTCGGCAACCGCTCGAACGCGAGCAGCGAGGTGGAATTCCTCGATGCCTACGGCGTGATGGTCGGCGAGGAGGGGCGCGGCGTGCCGACCATCATCGAGATGGCGAACATGACGCGGCTCGACTGCGTGATCGGCAGCGCCGCGCTGATGCGGGCCGCGCTGGTGCAGGCGATCCATCACGCGCGGCACCGCAGCGCCTTCGGCCGGCTGCTGGCCGAGCAGCCGCTGATGCGCAACGTGCTGGCGGATCTCGCGATCGAATCGGAGGCGGCCACCACGCTGTTCATGCGCCTGGCCGACGCGGTCGAGCACGACGACGGCAGCTCGGCCGAGGCGCGCGGCTGGCGCCGCATCGTCACGCCGGCCGCCAAGTTCTGGGTCTGCAAGCGTGCGCTCGAATTCACCGGCGAGGCGATGGAAGTGTGGGGCGGCAACGGCTACGTCGAGACCGGGCCGATGGCGCGCTTCTATCGCGAGGCGCCGGTCAACTCGATCTGGGAAGGCTCGGGCAACGTGATGTGCCTGGACGTGCTGCGCGCCGTCGAGCGCGAGCCCGAATCGGCCGCGGCCCTGGTCGCCGCCTGGCGCGAGGCCGCCGCCGGGCATCCCGAGCTGCTGCACGCGATCGACCAGTTGCTCGATGCCTTCGCGCTGCCGGCCGAGGAACGCGAAGCCTCGGCGCGCCGCATCGCGCAACGCATCGCGCTGATCGCGCAGGCCTCGCTGCTGATCCGCCACGCACCGGCCGCGATGGCCGATGCCTTCATCGCGACGCGCCTGGGCGCCGCGAGCCACGACACGGGACGCGTCTACGGCACGCTGCCCGCCTTCGACCACGGCGCGCTTCTCGCGCGCGCGTTCCCGGCCTGACGTTCGGCCGCCAGCCTGCCTGCCAAGGAGCAGACGATGAAGAACGACCTGCCCGGACTCGCCACGCTCGACGCGCTGCTGCACGACCAGCGCGCCGCCTACCTGCGCGCGCCCTACCCCTCGTGGGACACGCGCGCGGGCCACCTGCGCGCGCTGCGGGCGATGCTGATCGACAATGCCGACGCGCTGGCCGAGGCGATCAATGCCGACTTCGGCCATCGCGCCAAGCAGGAGGTGCTGCTCTCCGAGATCTGGATGGCCAAGGAGGAGATCGACGAGGCGCTGCGCCACGGCAAGCGCTGGATGCGGCCGCGCCGCAAGCCGATGAACAAGTGGCTGAAGCCGGCACGCGCCACCGTGATCCCGCAGCCGCTCGGCGTGGTGGGCATCGTAGTGCCCTGGAACTACCCGGTGCTGCTGGCCGCGGGCCCGCTGATCTGCGCGCTGACAGCAGGCAACCGCGCCATCGTCAAGATGTCGGAACTGACGCCGCGCACCTCGGAACTGTTCGAAGTCCTGATCGCGAAGACCTACTCGCGCGATCACGTGGCCGTGGTCAACGGCGATGCGGAGATCGGCGCGGCATTCAGCAAGCTGCCCTTCGACCACCTGCTGTTCACCGGCTCGACCCAGGTGGGCCGCCACGTGATGCGCGCGGCCGCCGAGCACCTGACGCCGGTCACGCTCGAGCTGGGCGGCAAGTCGCCGGCCATCGTCGGGCCCGGCGCGCGCTTCGACAACGCGGTCGACGCGATCGTCGCGGGCAAGACGCTCAACGCGGGCCAGACCTGCATCGCGCCCGACTACGTGCTGGTGCCGCGCGGCAAGGAGGAGGCCTTCATCGAGCGGGCCCGCGCGCGCGTGGCGCGGCTCTACCCCGATTTCGCGCACAACGCCGACTACACCTCGATCATCTCCGAGCGCCACTTCGCGCGGCTCGACCGGCTCGCGGCCGAGGCGCAGGACGGCGGCGCCACCCTGCATCCGCTGACCGAGGCGCCCTGCGATCCGGCGCTGCGCCGCTTCGCGCCGGTGGCGATCACCCGCGCGCCCGACCAGTCCGCGCTGATGCAGGAGGAGATCTTCGGGCCGCTGCTGCCGATCGTGCCCTACGACACGCTCGAGCAGGCGATCGCCTACGTGAACGCGCGCCCGCGCCCGCTCGCGCTCTACCTGTTCGAGGAATCGCGCGCCAACATCGATCGCGTGATGCGCGACACCATCTCGGGCGGGGTCTCGATCAACGAGACGCTGATGCATATCGCCTGCGGCTCGCTGCCGTTCGGCGGGGTCGGCGCGAGCGGGATGGGCGCCTATCACGGCTACGACGGCTTCGTGACCTTCTCGAAGATGAAGCCGGTGCTCACGCAGGCGCGCTTCAACGCGCGCAACCTGCTCGCGCCGCCCTACGGCAAGCGCTTCGGGGCCCTGATCAAGCTGATGCTGAGGTTCTGAGGAAAGGGATCGCCGGGAGGGATCGCGGTCGTTGCGCATGCAACGGCCGGCTCCCGGCGTCGAGACCGGATCAGACGGGCCAGAGCGGCCCTTCCTGCATCGCGCCGACCTGCTCGCGCAGCTCGAGCACGCGCTCTTCCCAGTAGCGATGAGTGTTGAACCAGGGGAAGGCCGCCGGAAAGGCCGGGTCGTCCCAGCGGCGCGCCAGCCACGCCGAATAATGGATCAGCCGCAGCGTGCGCAGCGCCTCGACCAGGTGCAGCTCGCGCGGATCGAATTCGCAGAAATCCTCGTAGCCGGCCAGCAGGTCGGCCAGCGCGCTGGACGCGCCGGCGCGGTCGCCCGGCAGCAGCAGCCAGAGATCCTGGATCGCGGGCGCCATGCGGCTGTCGTCGAAGTCGACGAAATGCGGGCCGGCGTCGGTCCACAGCACGTTGCTCGGATGGCAGTCGCCGTGCGCGCGCAGCAGGCGCGTCTCGCCGGCACGCTCGAAGGCCGCCTCGACCCATTCCAGCGCCAGCGCCAGCACGGTCCGGTAGGCCTCGCGCAAATCGACGGGGATGATCTCGTTGGACAGCAGGTAGTCGCGCGAGTCGTAGCCGAAGCTGCGGATATCGAGCACCGGCCGCTCGGCATAGGCCTGGGTGGCGCCCACCGCGTGGATCCGGCCGATGAAGCGGCCCAGCCATTCGAGCGTGTCGCGCCGGTCGAGATCGGGCGCGCGGCCGCCGCGGCGCTCGAACACCGAGAAACGGAAACCCTCGAATTCGTGCAGCGTGCGGCCCTCGAAGGCGCGCGCCGGCACGGCGGGAATCTCGCGCGCGGCCAGCTCGGCGACGAAGCCGTGTTCCTCGAGGATGGCCGCGTCGGACCAGCGTCGCGGCCGGTAGAACTTGGCGACGATCGGCTGGCCGTCCTCGATGCCGGCCTGGTAGACGCGGTTCTCGTAGCTGTTGAGCGCGAGCAGGCGCCCGTCGGTGCGCAGGCCGGCGGGGATCAGCACGCTGTCGAGCGCGTCGAGCACGCGCTCGGGCGTGAGGCCCGCAAAAGGAAGGCCGGCGCTGTCGCCGGCCGGGGTGGGTTCGGAATGGTCGTCGTGCATGGCCCGCATTGTGCCGCGCGCCGCGCTGCTTGACGAGTTCTCAGTGAATCGCGGCGCCCGCGGGCAGCACGGATTCTCCGGTGTCGATCAGGTCCTCGAGAAAGAAGGGCTCGGTGTTCAGTTCCTTCGAATCGCCCGGCACGCCCGCGTACCAGGTCACCATCGCCATGTCACCGAGGATGCGCTGGACGATGCCGCGAGCGCCCTTCGGTACGGCGATATGCGTAGTGCAGACAATCGAACCGACATGCATGATGTTTCCCCACTCAAAACCGACCGGATCGCCGGCCGCGAATACTGGAATGCGCCGCCCGGGGGCGGGACGCGTTTCCATTGTTAACCGATTCGCACTTCGATGGAATCGCGTCGCATGAAAACAAAATCGCGGCCAGCGCCGCGATCCGCCGGGTCGCCCCCCATTAGGGGGACGCTTCGGCCGCGCCGGAAAACGCTGCCGGCGCACGGCAATCATAACCCGAGTGCCGTGACGCTCCAGCAGAACACAAAAACATGCACTTCGCATGACGTTCGCATCGGCTGACGCGCCCGCGCGACAGCAACGGCAAGCCCGCCGCGCGCGCCGGCCGCCGCGGCTCGCGCGAGTCGGCGGCAACCGACGCGTTTCGGGCAAGCGGCGTATCGTTGCGGTTTGTCCGTTGCAGGGAGACCCCCAGCGTGAGCGCTTCACCCGGATCGCCGGAATCGGCCGCAGACAGCCGCCCGGCGCAGCCCGCCCCGACCGCCCCCTATCTCGAGCGCGGTTCGCGCGGCTACTGGCACGCGAGCATCGCCCTGCTGTTCGCCGGCTACGCGACCTTCTCGCTGCTCTACTACGTGCAGCCGCTGCTGCCCGAATTCTCGGGTGCCTTCGGGGTGAGCCCGGCGCAGAGCAGCCTCTCGCTGTCGTTCGCCACCGCCGCGCTGGCGCTGGCCATCTTCGTGGCCGGCTTCGTCTCCGAAGAGCTCAGCCGGCATCGCCTGATGACGCTCTCGCTGACGCTGTCCTCGCTGTTCACGCTGGCCGCCGCCTTCGTGCCGCATTGGCACGAGCTGCTGGTGCTGCGCGCGCTGACCGGTATCGCGCTGGGCGGCGTGCCGGCCGTGGCGATGGCCTACCTGGCCGAGGAGGTGCATCCGGACGGGCTGGGCCTGGCGATGGGGCTCTACGTGGGCGGCACCGCGATCGGCGGGATGGCCGGTCGCGTGATCACCGGCGTGCTGGCCGAGCTGTTCGGCTGGCGCATCGCGGTGGCGGGGATCGGCGTGCTCGGGCTCGCCGCGATGCTGGCGTTCCGCGCGCTGCTGCCGCCCTCGCGGCATTTCACGCCGCGCCGCGGGCTGGGCCTCGCGCATCATCGCAGCGCGCTGGCGCGCCACCTGCGCGGCCGCCGCGAGCTGCCCGTGCTGTTCCTGATGGCCTTCGTGCTGATGGGCAGCTTCGTCACGCTCTACAACTACATCGGCTATCGATTGCTGGCGCCGCCCTACGCGATGAACCAGGCCACCATCGGCGCGATCTTCGTGGTCTACCTGGTCGGCGTGTTCGCCTCGCCGTGGTCGGGCCGCATGGCCGACTCGATCGGGCGCGGGCGCGTGCTGATGGTCGGCATCGTGATGATGGGCCTGGGCGTGGCCCTGACCCTGCTCACCCCGGTCGCGGCGATCGCGGCCGGCATCGCCTGCATGACCTTCGGCTTCTTCGCCGGCCACTCGGTGGCGAGCGGCTGGGTCGGCCGGCTCGCCAGCCAGGGCAAGGGGCAGGCCGCGGCGCTCTACCTGCTGTCCTACTACCTCGGCTCGAGCGTGATCGGCTCGCTCGGCGGCCACGCCTGGAGCGCCTCGGGCTGGGGCGGCGTGGCCGCGCTGGTGGGCGCGCTGCTGGCGGTGGGCCTGGTCGCCGCGAGCTGGTTGCGCTCGCGCGAGCGCGCCGGCGCCGCCTGACGACGATCGCGGCGCCGCCGCTCGTGTAGCGGGCACGGCGCGAGGCCTACTCGCATTCGCCACTTGCCGAGCCCGGCCCCGATGCGCTAACGTGGCGTGTCATCCGTCCTTTTCGTTCATCGAACCATGCGGCCTGCCTTGCCCGCCCAGCTCACCGATTGCCTGCCGCCTTGCGCGCGGCGGCACGGGCGCGCGCAAGCGGCACCGCCACCTCCTGTCGATCCGCCGCGCATCGGCGCGCCGCCGCCGCATCGCGCGGCACGGCGCGGCTGAACCGCGCCGCAGCTTTCCCATCGGTCCCGTTCGTCCTGCCTGCGCGTCATTCGCGCGGCGGCGTCGCGCGCGGCCGTTCCCGGTTCCGATCGACAGGACACATCATGCGATTCGCACAAGGCGCGCTCGTCGCGCGTTTCACCACTTCCTCCTTCGTGCTGCTGTGGAGCAGCGGCGCGATCTTCGCCGAACTCGGCGTGCGCCACGCTTCCGCGCTGGCCTTCCTGATCGCGCGTTTCGCGCTCGCCTCGCTGGCGCTGGCCGCGATCGGCCTGGCGCGCCGCCGCTGGCTGCCGCCGGCCGGCGGGCGGCGCATCACGGCGCTGATCGGCTTGCTGATGGGCCTGTATTCGATCGCCTACCTGCTCGCGCTCGAACACGGCATCACGCCGGGCATGCTGGCCACCTTGCTCGGCGCGCAGCCGATCCTCACCCTGGCGCTGGTCGAGCGCCGCTGGTCGGTGCCGCGCCTGGCGGGCCTGCTGCTCGCGCTG
>NZ_VWWK01000238.1:0-8635 GCF_011753035.1 Burkholderia sp. Ax-1720
CGCCGCGAAGGGCGCGAGCCACGGCGCGGCCCAGTCGATCGCATCGAAGCCGGGCGCGGCCGCGCGTGCGCCGCCGCCCCCCGCGTTCACGCGAGACGCCAGCCGATCGACTCGCCGCCGCGCAGCGGCACCACCGAAGTGTCGCCGGCCTCGACCGTGGCCGGCAGTTGCCAGCTCTCGCGACGCAGCGTGACCGTCTCGCTGGCGCGCGGCAGGCCGTAGAAATCGGCGCCGAAGAAGCTCGCGAAACCTTCCAGCTTGTCGAGCGCGCCGACCTGGTCGAAAGCCTCGGCGTACAGCTCGAGCGCATGCAGCGCCGTGTAGCAGCCGGCGCAGCCGCAGGCGGCTTCCTTGGCGTTCTTCTCGTGCGGCGCGCTGTCGGTGCCGAGGAAGAAGCGCGGACTGCCCGAGGTGGCCGCCTCCACCAGGGCCACGCGATGGGTCTCGCGCTTGAGCACCGGCAGGCAGTAGTAATGCGGCCGGATCCCGCCGGTGAAGATCGCGTTGCGGTTGTAGAGCAGGTGATGGGCCGTGATGGTGGCGCCCAGCGTGCCGGGCGCGGCATCCGCATCGCGCACGTAGTCGGCCGCGTCCTTGGTGGTGATGTGCTCGAAGACCACCTTGAGCGCCGGGAAATCGCGGCGCAGCGGCGTCATCACGCGGTCGATGAAGACCTTCTCGCGGTCGAACAGGTCGATCTCGGCATTGGTCACCTCGCCATGCACCAGGAGCGGCATGCCGACTTCCTGCATCGCCTCGAGCGCGCCGGCGCACTTGCGCAGGTCGGTCACGCCGGCATCGGAATTGGTGGTGGCGCCGGCCGGGTAGAGCTTCACGCCGTGCACGAAGCCGCTCGCCTTGGCGCGGCGGATCTCGTCGCCGGGCGTGTTGTCGGTCAGGTAGAGCGTCATCAGCGGCTCGAAGCGCATCCCGGCCGGCACGGCGGCGAGGATTCGCGAGCGATAGGCCTCGGCCTGCGCGGTGGTGGTGACCGGCGGCTTCAGGTTCGGCATGATGATCGCGCGGCCGAACTGGCGCGCGGTATGCGGCAGCACCGCGGCGAGCATCGCGCCGTCGCGCACGTGCAGGTGCCAGTCGTCGGGGCGGGCGAGGGTCAGCGAGGAAACGGGAGACACGGCGGGAGCGGCGTTCGGAGCGGTCATGGGGCGTCGTAGGGATGGACGGGCGGCGGGCCGGCGGCGGCCGCGTTCGTGCCCCGTGACCGTCGGGAGTGACGGAAAACCGCAACACGGGGCCGTGCGCACGCGGGTTCCGCTTCAGCCGCCCGGGGCTCGGTGATATGCTTGAAACCGTCATTGTACCGGTTCCGCCCGGTGTCCCCCCTGCCTGACCTGCCGCAACACCTATGTGCCAACTCTTCGGAATGAACTGTGCCGAGCCCACGGACGTGACCTTCTCGTTCACCGGCTTCGCGGCCCGCGGCGGGCTCACGGATCATCACAAGGACGGCTGGGGCATCGCGTTTTTCGAGGACAAGGCCTGCCGCCTGTTCCTCGACCATCAGTCCTCGGCCACCTCGCCGCTGGCCGAGATGGTCAAGCGCTATCCGATCAAGTCGAAGAACACCATCGCGCACATCCGCAAGGCCACGCAGGGCGCGATCCTGCTCGAGAACAGCCATCCCTTCATGCGCGAGCTGTGGGGCCGGCACTGGATCTTCGCGCACAACGGCGACCTGCCCGGCTACGCGCCCACGCTCGAGGACGGCGTCTACCAGCCGGTGGGCACCACCGATAGCGAGCGCGCCTTCTGCGTGCTGATGCAGGGCCTGCGCGATACCTTCCCGGGCGCCCAGCCGCCGCTGCCCGAGCTGTTCGAGCGGCTCGCCGAGCTGACCGAGGACATCACCTCGCACGGCGCGTTCAACTTCCTGCTGTCCAACGGGCAGGCGCTGTTCGCGCACTGCTCCACGCGCCTGCACTACCTGGTGCGCCGCTGGCCGTTCTCGACCGCGCACCTGATCGACGAGGATCTCTCGATCGATTTCGCCAAGTACACCACGCCCGAGGACCGGGTCGCCGTGATCGCCACCCAGCCGCTGACCGACGACGAGGTCTGGACCGCCTTCGAGCCGGGCCAGCTGATAATGTTCCAGTGCGGCGACGTGGCCGCCAGCACGCGCGTGAAGGTGCCCGAGATCGTGCTGGAGAAGCTGCGCAATCCCTCGCTCGACCCTTCCGCCTCGCAGAACTGCCAGCGTGCCGCGGCGGTTGCCGCCAGCACCGCGCTGGGCGACGTCACGCTCGCGGCGGCCGCCGCCGAAGTCGCGGCCGGCGACGATCCCACCGATTTCTGAACGGCGCGCGGCCCGAGCCGCGCCCTGCCCGCTTCCCACCCTCCTCACTCCCGACGCGATCGCGTCGATTCCGGCGCCGCAATAAAAAAACGCCCGGCACGAAGCCGGGCGTTCCGCTTGCGGCAATCGCGGCCGCGATCGATCAGTGCAGGATCTTCGCCAGGAAGTCCTTGGCGCGATCCGACTTCGGATTGGCGAAGAACTCGTCCTTGCGGTCGTCCTCGACGATGGCGCCCTTGTCCATGAAGATCACGCGATGGGCGACCTTCTTGGCGAAGCCCATTTCGTGCGTCACGCACATCATGGTCATGCCCTCCTGCGCGAGCTCGACCATCACGTCGAGCACCTCGTTGATCATCTCGGGGTCGAGCGCCGAGGTGGGCTCGTCGAACAGCATCGCGATCGGGTCCATCGACAGCGCGCGGGCGATCGCCACGCGCTGCTGCTGGCCGCCCGAGAGCTGGCCGGGAAACTTGTGCGCATGCGCCTTCAGGCCGACTCGATCGAGCAGCTTGAGGCCCTTCTCGTTGGCCTCGTCCTTGCCGCGGCCGAGCACCTTGATCTGCGCGAGCGTCAGGTTCTCCGTGATCGACAGATGCGGGAACAGCTCGAAGTGCTGGAACACCATGCCGACCTTCGAGCGCAGCTTGGAGAGATTGGTGCGCTTGTCGCCGACCGATTCGCCGTTGACCAGGATCTCGCCCTGCTGGAACGGCTCGAGGCCGTTCACGGTCTTGATCAGGGTCGACTTGCCCGAGCCCGAGGGCCCGCACACCACCACCACCTCACCCTTCTTCACTTCCGTCGTGCAGTCGGTCAGCACCTGAAACTGGCCGTACCACTTCGAAACATTCTTGATGGAAATCATCTTGTGACCTTTTTCTGGAGACCCTTGACGAGCGCGGAGGCGAGCACGCACACGACGAAATAACAGGCGCCCGCGAACAACACCATCTCGACGCTGGTACCGTCGCGATCGCCGATGTTGGTGGCGGTGCGGAAGAAGTCCGCGAGACTGATCACGTAGACCAGCGAGGTGTCCTGGAACAGCACGATCGCCTGCGTGAGCAGCAGCGGCACCATCGCCCGGAAGGCCTGCGGCAGGATCACGAGACGCATTGCCTGCCCGTAGCTCATGCCGAGCGCGAACGCCGCATTCGCCTGGCCGCGCGGCACCGCCTGGATGCCGGCGCGGATGATCTCGGAATAATACGCGGCTTCGAACAGCGAGAACGCGATCATCGCCGAGGCGAGCCGGATATCGATGGTCGGCGACAGCCCGAGCACGCCCTGCAGCACCTGCGGCACGATCAGGAAGAACCACAGCAGCACCATCACCAGCGGGATCGAGCGGAACACCGTGACGTAGAGCCGCGAGAACCACTGCAGCGGCTTCACGCCCGAGAGCCGCATCAAGGCCAGCAAGGTGCCCCAGACGATGCCGACCACGATCGCCAGCACGGTGATCTGCAGGGTGACGATCGCGCCGGTCCACAGCGAGGGCAGCGCCCCCGGAATTCCACTCCAGTCGAAATCGTGCATCACTTGCCTCCGATATAGCCGGGCAGGCGCGTCTTCGCCTCGACCCAGCGCATGAAGGCCATCACGACCAGGTTGATGATCACGTAGGCGAGCGTCACCGCGATGAAGGACTCATAGGTCTGCGCGGTGTAGTCGACCAGCTGCCGCGCCTGCGCGGACAGGTCGAGCAGGCCGATCGTGGAGGCCACGGCCGAATTCTTGAAGATATTCAGGAACTCGGAGGTGAGCGGCGGCACGATGATCCGGTAGGCCACCGGCAGCAGCACGTAGCGATAGGTCTGCCATTCGGTGAAACCCATCGCCAGGCCCGCCGCGCGCTGGCCCTTGGGCAGCGCATTGATGCCCGAGCGCACCTGCTCGCACACGCGCGCGCCGGTAAACAGCCCCAGGCAGACTATCGAGGCGGTGAAGAACTGCGTGCCCGGCGGCAACTGCTTGATCCAGGTGCCGATCGAGGCGGGCAGCAGCTCGGGCACCACCAGGTACCAGACGAAGAACTGCACGATCAGCGGGATATTTCGAAAGATCGACACATACAGCGTGCCGATCGCGGACAGGCGGCGATCCTGCACGGTGCGCAGCACGCCGAACAGCGAGCCGACGATCAGCGCGATCACCCAGGCGGCGAGCGAGACCTTGATCGTCACCCAGAAGCCCGACAGCAGCCAACCGAGATAGGTGGTCGGCTCGCCCGTCGAAACGGGGCTCAGGAAGATGCCCCAGTTCCAGTGGTAAGACATGATGGACAAGACTCCGGCAAAAAGAAACGGAAGAAGCACATGCCTCTTCCGTTGCGTGAGAGCGTGGGGTGGTGACCCGCGAAACTCAGTCGAGCGCCTTGTCGTTCGGGTTCGCGTACAGCTTCTTCATCGAATCCGACAGCGGGAAGTTCAGGTTCAGGCCCTTCGGCGGGATCGGCTTCTCGAACCAGGTGGTGTAGAGCTTGGCGGCCTCGCCCGACTTCTCGAGCTCGGTGATCGCGCCGTCCACCACCGCCTTGAAGGCCGGATCGTCCTTGCGCATCATGCAGCCGTAGGCTTCTTCCGATTGCGGCGTGCCGACGATCACCCAGTTGTCGGGCTTCTTCGCCTTGGCGCGTTCGCCGGCCAGCAGCGCGTCATCCATCATGAACGCGACCGCGCGGCCCGTCTCCAGCGTCTGGAACGATTCGCCGTGATCCTTCGCGCTGATGATGTTCATGCCCATCTGCTTGTCGTTGTTCATCGCACGCAGCAGACGCTCGGAGGTGGTGCCGGCGGTGGTCACCACGGTCTTGCCCTTCAGGTCGGCGAAATCCTTGATGCCCGAATCCTTGGACGTCATCAGGCGCGTGCCGATCACGAAGTAGGTGGTCGAGAAGGCAGCCTGCTTCTGGCGATCGAGGTTGTTGGTGGTCGAGCCGCATTCGATGTCGACGGTGCCGTTCTGCACCAGCGGGATGCGGTTCTGCGAGGTGACGGGAATGTCCTTGACCTGCAGGTTCGGCAGGCTCAGCTTCTTCTTGACCGCGTCGACGACCTTCATCTGGAAGTCACGCGCGTAGCCGACCACCTTCTGGTTCTGGTCGTAGTACGAAAACGGAATCGACGACTCGCGGTGGCCGAGCGCGATCACGCCGGTGTCCTTGATCTTCTTCAGCGTTCCCGTTTCCTGCGCCATGGCGCCGCCGGCAAACGTGGCGAGAGCGGCGGCCAGCAGCAGCGCTTTATTGAAATTCATCTGGTATCTCCTAGGGCTAAGCTTTGTCAGTCTAGCAAAGTAACTTTTTTGAAAGAAATTATTATTAACCCGCTGTTCTTCTTACGCCACGGCTTCTGTCGGCCGCGGTGGGCGCGCATCCGAAGCTTGATCCGGATGCGCGAAGCGGGCGCCACCGGATCCGGTGGCGCCCGCCAGGCGCTGGCGTCACGGCCGGTAGGCCGCGATGCCGTGTCGATCGCTCGCTCGCGCGTCGATCAGGGGTACAGACCGCGCATCTCGCGCGCCATCAGGATGCGCTTGCAGGCCACGATGAAGGCCGCGGTACGCACCGACACCTTGTGCTCTTCCGCCACCGACCACACGCCGGCGAAGGCTTCGCGCATCACGCGCTCGAGGCGCTGGTTGATCTCGTCCTCGGTCCAGAAGAAGCTCGAGAAATCCTGCACCCACTCGAAGTACGAAACCGTCACGCCGCCGGCGTTGGCGATCACGTCGGGGATCACCAGCGTGCCGTTGGCCGTGAGGATGTCGTCGGCGGCCGTGGTGGTCGGGCCGTTCGCGCCTTCCACCACGATCTTGGTGCGGATCTTGCCCGCGTTCTTCTCGGTGATCTGGTTTTCCAGCGCGGCCGGGATCAGGATCTCGGTCTCGACGGTCCAGAACTCGTCGTTGGCCATCGGCTCGGCGCCCTCGAAGCCCGCCACGCCGCCGGTGCGCGCCACGTGGTCGAGCAGCTTGACCGCGTCCAGGCCCGCCGGCTGGTAGATCGAGCCGGTGTGATCCTGCACCGCCACCACCTTCGCGCCGGCTTCCTGGAACAGCTTGCCGGCGATCCCGCCGACGTTGCCGAAGCCCTGCACCGCGATGCGCGCGCCCTTGATCTCGACGCCCTTCTTCTGGGCGGCTTCGCAGCCGACCACGAACACGCCGCGGCCGGTCGCCTCGCGACGGCCGAGCGAGCCGCCGAGCGTGATCGGCTTGCCCGTCACCACGCCGGTAGCGGTCAGGCCCTGGTTCATCGAGTAGGTATCCATCATCCACGCCATCACCTGTTCGTTGGTGTTGACGTCGGGCGCCGGGATGTCGGTGTTCGGCCCGATGATGATGCCGATCTCACTGGTGTAGCGGCGCGTCATGCGCTCGAGCTCGCCGCGCGAGAGCTTGCGCGGGTCGACGCGGATGCCGCCCTTGGCGCCGCCGTACGGCACGTTGACGGCCGCGTTCTTGACCGACATCCAGGCCGACAGGGCCATCACTTCCGACAGCGTCACGTCCTGGTGGTAGCGCACGCCGCCCTTGCCCGGGCCGCGCGAGACGTTGTGCTGCACGCGGTAGCCCTCGAAGTGGGCGACCGTGCCGTTATCGAGCTCGATCGGCACGTCGACCACCAGGATGCGCTTCGGGCGCTTGAGGGTTTCGAGCCAGCGCGACAGCGAGCCGAGGTACGGCGCGACGCGATCGACCTGCTGCAGGTAGTTGCCCCAGGGACCGAGCGCCTCGGCGTTCAGGTAGGACGGCACGGATTGCACGGGGGACGTGGACTGCGGTTGCGAAGACATGGATTCTCCAACGGTCAGCGAATGACGCACATTGTCGAAAAACGCATTTTCGAAATCCAATGCCGTTTGATTATTCGATTATGCGTTTCTTGCATGATCGCGCTACTGCTGGGCAAAGCGCGCGTTCCGCTCGCGAACGGTAGCAATCGCCATGCCTTTTCAGCTGCGCTGAGCGAGTGGCGCCGGCGCGCCGGGCGGCGCCACCCGAAACTGCAGAAAATCGACCGAAAGCCTTACGGGATAAGGCCCGCCAACGGTTGCACCGGTCGCGACGCGAGGCGCGTGCCGGTGATCGAGCGCGCCAATTAACCTCACCCGCGAGTCGGAATTGGCCGCAACCGGGCTGCAAGCCGCTCCGTCCTCAGCCGGCGCGCTGCGCCAGTTCCTCGATCACCGCGTCCCACAGCTCGCGCACCAGCGCCTGCCGGGCCTCGTCGCCATGCACCGCGAGCTTGTCGCGATAGAGCCGGATCTCCATGTTCAGCGTGAAGGGCTGCGCGCCGCCCTCGCGCGCCGGCCGGTCGAGGCGGATCAGCTCGCCGCCGGCCACCGCGTCCTCCACCGCGCTGTGCGGCAGGAAGGCCACGCCATGGCCGGCCAGCGCCATCGCCTTGAGCCCCTCGGCCATGTCGGTCTCGTAGACGCGGTCGAGGAACAGCGGCTCGCGCGCATTGGCGATGATCACCTCGGTCATGCGACCGAGATAGGCGTTCGGCGTGTAGGACAGGTAGGGCACCGGCGCGTCGGCGGCGCCGGGCAGCGCATAGCGCGGCCGGCCCGGGCGCAGCGGCGCCGAGAACGGGCTGATCGGCTCCATGCCGAGCGTGAGCATGTCGTAGCGGGCCGGGTCGAGCGCCACCGGGTGGCTCGGGTGGTGGTAGCCCATCACCAGGTCGCAGCCGCCCTCCACCAGCGAGAGCACCGCGTCGTGCACGTTCAGCGCGCGCAGCCGCGTATGCACCGGGCCCAGCTTGGCCTCGATGCGCTGCAGCCAGAACGGGAAATAGGTCAGCGAGAGCGTGTGCGGCACCGCGAACTCGATGGTCGGCACCGGCGCCGCCGCGTGGCCGCGCAGCAGCGTGCGCGCCTCGTGCGCCTGCGACAGCATGGTCAGCGCCTGTTCGAGGAACACCTGGCCGGCCTGGGTCAGCCGGGTCGGGTAGACCGATCGATCGATCAGCTCGGTGCCGAGCCAGGCCTCGAGCGCCTGGATCCGGCGCGAGAAGGCCGGTTGCGAGACATGCCGCAATTCGGCCGAACGGCTGAAGCTGCGCGTCTCCGCGAGCGAGACGAAGTCCTCCAGCCATTTCAGTTCCATGCGGACCCTTGCTGCGCGCGGCGATTGTGAAGCCCGCATTGTAGCCGCGGCGGCGCCCCGCCAGCCGTGCCGACGACCGGCTCCGCCACCTGCCGCCAGGGCGCGCACCGATCCGATCCGGATGCACTTGTGCGGTGCCGCATGCGCGCCGCCGCCGGGCAGGCACCGCCTGCGAGCGGTGCGCGGGCAGCGGCGCCT
>NZ_VWWK01000239.1:0-8467 GCF_011753035.1 Burkholderia sp. Ax-1720
GCCGAGGCCGCCGCCTTCGCCGACACGACGCGCCTGGCCGGCTGCCCCGACGACGACGACGCGCGCCGCGTGCTGCTCGACCACGAGCGCCACTTCGCCTTCCTCGCCGAGCTCGCCGTGCAGGCGCGCGAGGCCGTGCACGACGAGCTGCGCCTGCATGTCGAGGTGCGCGCCTCCTACATGGGCGTGCTGCCCGCCGCCCTGCTCGCGCCCTGGGTGCTGCTCGGCGCGGACCTGTACCACGAGGCGGCACGCGACGCCGCGCGCGGCTGGCCGACGCTGTGGATCGGCGACCGGATCCGCCGCGACGTCGATTTCGCCGGCGACAACACGCTGCGCTGCGCGCTCTGGCAGGCGGACCTGGCCGCCCCGCTCGACGCATTGCTGCGGCGCGCCTGGCCCGCCCACGCGATCCGGATCGAGGCCCTGCCCGCGCCGCTCGCCAGCGATTTCCCGATTCCCGACCCCGCTGATCCCGGCGCCCATCCGGCCGCCAAGGAAACGACATGACCGACACGCTTGCCGTCCTGCCCGATACCGACAACGACATCCGCTGGCCGATGCCGGTCGATGCGCTGATGTCGAACGACTACGCGCTGCGCGAGGAGGCGCTGAACCGCCTCTACGAGAAGGCCAAGGCCTCCCAGTGGGACGTCGCCAGCGACGTCGACTGGAGCCATGCGCTCGACCCGGCCAACCCGCTCGGCATGCCCGACCCGACGCTGCTGATCTACGGCTCCGAGCTGTGGGCCAAGCTGTCGGACCACGACAAGCGCGAGGTCCGGCATCACGCGCAGGGCTGGCTGCTCTCGCAGATCCTGCACGGCGAGCAGGCCGCGCTGATCTGCGCCTCGAAGCTGGCCTCGGCCGAGGACGGCCTGTCGGCGCGCCTGTGCGCGGCCGCCCAGGTGATGGACGAGGCGCGCCACGTGGAGGCCTACGCGAAGCTGGTCGAGAAGCTCGACGTGCGCTACCCGATGAGCCGCTCGCTGCACGCGCTGCTGCAGGACACCATCACCAGCAACCAGCTCGACATGACCAACCTCGGCATGCAGGTGCTGGTGGAGGGCATTGCGCTGTCGATCTTCCAGAGCGTGGTGGCCTACAGCGCCGATCCGTTCATCAAGGACCTGTTCCAGCGCATCCAGCGCGACGAGTCGCGCCACTTCGCGGTGGGCCGCATCACCCTGTGCCGCGTCTATGCCGAGATGGACGGCACCGAGCGGCGCGAGCGCGAGCAGTTCGTCTGCGAGGGCGCCTCGGTGCTCTACGAGCATCTGTGCGCCGACGACATCTGGGAACCGATGGGCCTGTCCAAGCGCGAATGCAGCGCGATGGTGCGCGAGTCGCCGGTATCGAGCTCGATCCGCCGCTCGATCTTTCGGCGCCTGGTGCCGACCATCCGCGAGATGGGCCTGCTCTCGCCGGCCGTGCAGGACACCTTCGCCAAGCTCAACGTCCTCGACTACGCGGCCATGCCGCTCAACAACTGACCATGACGACGCCCCTGACTTCCGTTTCCGGCGCGGCCGATTTCTGGACCGGCGTCGAGGCCTGCGCCTACGAGCTGCCGGGCGAGCCCGTCGACATCGAGCAATGGGCCGCCGAGCGCGACTACCCGGCGCAGCGGGCCGCCACGATCGCGCGCTCGGGCAGCCGCTACTTCCACATGGCGCTCGACATCGGCGAGACCGAGCTGGCCATCGCGGCGGTCGGCAAGCTGATCGAGACGGCCGGCATCGCCGCCGCCGACATCGGCGCGATCGTGCACGTGCATACCCAGCCCTTCAGCGTGCCGCCGGCGCCGCGCAGCCTGCCGCACGAGGTGGCCTCGCATCACGGCATCGCGCCGCTGTGGCTCGGCTCGGTGGCGCAGCTCGCCTGCGTGTCGGTGGCCGCCGGCGTCGAGGTGGTGCGTGCGCTGATGCGCAAGCATCCGACGCTCGACGCGGCGGTGATCGTCTCCTCGGACCGCGTCTACGGCGAGGATTACCGCATGCGCCAGGTCAGCGGCGTGCAATGCGACGGCGCCGCCGCGATGCTGCTCACCCGCAACTGCCGGCGCAACCGGCTCGGCGGCATCGCGATGGAGACCAATGCCAAGTGGTGGCGCGGCTCCGACACGGTGAGCAAGAACGAGGCCGACATGATCGCGCTGGAATGGCCCTACACGCGGCGCGTGCTCGACGCGGCCGTGGCGCTCGAGGCGCATCCGCTGGAGGCCTATGGCCTGCTGCTGCCGCACAACGCCGACATGGCGGGCTGGTATTCGCTGTGCCGCGCGATGCGCATCGCGCCCGAGCGGCTGCACGCGGCCAACATCCTGGCGCACGGCCATGCCTGCTGCTCGGATTTCGCGATCAACCTGGCCGACGCCGGACTCGACGCGCTGGCGCGCGGCGAGCGCGTGCTTGGCGCGATGCAGTCGAACTGTGGCGCCTACGCGGCCGTCACGCTCCACCCGGTGGGCCGCCATGACGCCTGAACGCTCGCCGGGCGCCGCCCCGGCCGACGACTACGGCTTCGTCGCCGAGCTGCGCACGCCCTGCTACGTCTACGACCCGGAAGTGGCGATCGCGCGCTACCGGCAACTGAAGGCGCGGCTCGGCACGCGGCTGATCGTGTCGCTGAAGGCGAACCCGAACCAGGACCTGCTGGCGCGCAGCGCGCATGCCTACGAGGACGGCGTCGAGCTGGCCAGCCGCGGCGAGCTCGACATCGTGATCGGCCGCATCAAGGCGCCGCGCTACCTCAACAACCCCTCGATGGACGAGACCCTGATGCGCGCCGGGCTCGCCTCGCGCTGCCACTTCGTGCTCGACAACCTCGACGCGGTGGCGCGCTTCGTGCCGCTGGCCAGGGAGGCCCGCGCCGGCGGTGCCGAGGTGGGGCGCCTGCTGCTGCGCCTGAACGCGGGCGCGCTGGCCGGCGTGCACTCGCGCGCCAACTGGCACGACCATTTCGGCATGACGCCGAACGAGGCCCACCGGGCGGTGCTCGCGCTGAAGGCGGCCGGCTTGCCGGTGGCCGGGTTGCATGTGTTCTCCGGCCCGCACAGCTTCGCGCGCGCCGGCGCCGCCGCGCCGGACACGCTCGGGCTGCCGGACGCGCTGGCGGCGCTGGCGCGCGACCTGGCCGGCGCGAACGGCGCGGCGCTCGAATCGCTGAGCCTGGGCGGCGGGTTCGCCGAGGACGCGGCCAGCCACGACGCAGGCGAGGCAAACGAGGCAAACGACGCAAACCCAGCCGACGGAGCCGCCCGGCCGGCCTCCGGCGCGGGCGAGGATCGCCACGCCGAGGCCTTCGCGCGCTATCGCGAGGCGATCGCGCCGCTGGCCGGCAACTGGTCGCTGGCCCACGAATCGGGCCGCGCGATCTTCGCCGACTGCGGCCTGTTCGTGACGCGCGTGGTGGCCGTCAAGCACTGGGCCGATCGCAGCATCGCGGTCTGCGACGGCGGCCTCAGCCATGCCTTCCTGCTCGCGCAGACCGAGGCCGTGATGAAGAAGCTGGCCGCGCCGGTGCTGGTGCGCCAGGGCCGCGGCAGTGACGGCAACGGCAGCGGCGGCGGCAAGCCGCGCGGCGTGCCGACCTTCTATGTCGGCAGCACCTGCAGCCGCGCCGACGTGATCGGCCGCGACGACCACGGCGCGCCGCCGGTGCCGGGCGACCTGGCGGTGTTCCCGCGCTGCGGCGCCTATCACCGCAGCTATTCGATGGCGCATTTCCTGTCGCACGACGCGGCGCACGTCTACGTGCGCGCGGCCTGAACCCCGAACCCGAGACTGAGAGGACCGCCCATGAATGCCATGATCCGCCTGGTCGACCTGCTCGACGACGGCGCCCGCCGCTGGCCCGGCCATCTCGCCTACGCCGACGGCACGCGCGACGTCAGCTATGTCCAGCTGCTGCGCGCGGTCGATCGCGCGGCGGCCGTGCTGGCCTCGCTCGGCGTCGCGGCGGGCGAGCGCGTCGCGATCTACGCGCCCAAGCAGTACGAGACGGTGGTGGCGATCCTCGCCGTCAACGCGCTCGGCGCGATCTTCGTCCCCATCAATCCGCAACTGAAGGAGGCGCAGGTCGAGCACATCGTGGCCGACAGCGGCGCGAGCCTGTTCGTGACCGGCGCGCAGCGCATCCGCCGCCTGCCGGTGATCGCCGCGCGGGTGGGCGCCGGACGCGTGCTGCTGATGGAAACGCTGGCCGAGGCGCTGGCGGCCGCGCCCGACGACGCGCTCGCCGAAGTCCCCGCCGAACGCGCGCCGAACGCGATCGACGACGACCCGGCCGCCCTGCTCTACACCTCGGGCTCGACCGGCAAGCCCAAGGGCGTGGTGGTCTCGCAGCGCAACCTCGTGTCGGGCGCCACCAGCGTGGCCGCCTACCAGCAGCTCGACGCCAGCGACGTGATCCTCGGCGTGCTGCCGCTGAGCTTCGACGCGGGCCTCTCGCAGCTCGGCAGCGCGCTGGCCGCGGGCGCCTGCTACACGCCGCTGGACTTCCTGCAGCCGGCCGAGGTGCCGCGCTACTGCGACGCGCGCGGCGTGACCTCGATCACCGGCGTGCCGCCGCTCTGGATGCAGCTCGAGCCGGCCGCCTGGAGCGATTCGGCGCGCCGGCGGATCCGCCGCTTCGCCAATACCGGCGGCCATCTCGCCACGCCGCTGCTGCACCGGCTGCAGGCGCTGTTCCCGAACGCCCGGCCCTACCTGATGTACGGCCTCACCGAGGCCTTCCGCTCGACCTACCTGCCGCCGTCCGAGGTGGCCGCGCGGCCGGCCTCGATCGGCAAGGCGGTGCCGAACGCCGAGATCCTGGTGCTGCGCCCCGACGGCAGCGAATGCGAGGCCGACGAGCCCGGCGAGCTGGTGCACCGCGGTGCCTTCGTCACGCTCGGCTACTGGAACCAGCCCGAGCTGACCGCGCAGCGCTTCCGGCCGCTGCCGCAGCGCCACGGCCAGGTGCCGCGCCCCGGCGTGGCGGTCTGGTCGGGCGACATCGTGCGGCGCGACGCCGAGGGCTACCTGTACTTCGTGGCGCGCGGCGACGACATGATCAAGACCTCGGGCTATCGCGTCAGCCCCACCGAGGTCGAGGACCTGCTGTTCGCGCTGCCGCACGTGCGCGAGGCGGCCGTCTACGGCGTGCCGCATCCCACCCTGGGCGAGGCGATCATGGCCTCGGTGGTCTCCACGCTCGAGCCCGACGACTGCCGCGCCGACATCCTGCGCGCCTGCCGCGACGCGCTGCCCACCTACATGGTGCCGCTCGCCATCGAGCAGCAGGCCGAGCTGCCGCGCAACCCGAACGGCAAGATCGACCGGCCGACCCTGAAGGCCCGGCACCGCGACGCATTCAATCCCCGGAATCTGGAGGAGTCACCCGCATGACCCTGCCGACGCTCGAAGCAACCCGCCAGGCCGCGCCGGCGGCGCTGGCCGCCGACACCAACACGCTCGCGCTCTACGGCGGCGTGGTGGTGCTGCCGCCGGCCACGCCGTTCAACGCGATCCAGGCGCAGGAACGCCATCCCGGCTACCGCCACCTGCTGCTGCCGCAGGCGCGTTTCGCGCGGCCGCGCGGACACGGCGCGCTGACGGCCGACGAGAGCGAGCGCCTCGCGCCGGGCGGCCGCCCCGCGCTGCGCATCGCGCCGGCCGGGCGCAGCCTGTCCGAACTGGCCGCCGATGCCGCGCTCGACCTGCGCGACCAGCTCGGCTCGGAACTGCTGACCCGCACCACCCACCTGATCCTGGCCAGCAGCGCGCTCAACGAGACGATCGGCGATTCGGTGGTCGGCCGCCTGCAATACGACCTCGGCCTGCAAGGCGTGATGCCGCTCGCGCTCGGCCAGAACGGCACGCTCGGCTGGTACGGCGCGCTGTCGCTGCTGGGCGGGCTGCTCGGCCCGGACGACCAGGCCCTGGTGATCCTCGGCGACAAGTGGCTCTATCCGTTCTTCCGCCAGTTCGGCGAGCTGGTGGGCTACAGCGACGCGGCCGCGGCCCTGCTGGTGCGACGCGGCACCCAGGTGCCGGAGCATGCCGAGCTCACCGCCTGGGGCAGCATCGGCGGCCTCGCGCTCGAATTCGGCGAGGCCATCGCCGATCCCTGGAACACCGCGCCCGAGGCGCTCGGCGATGCGCTGGTGCCGATCGCGGCACGCGCCATCCGCGGCGCGCTGAACGCGGCCGGGCGCGAGCCGGCCAGCATCGACTGGTGCGTGCCGCCCGGCTTCGGGCCGGCCTTCGCGATGCGGGTGGCCGACGCGGTGGGCGTGCCCTGCGCGCGGCGCGTGCAGCACGAGGTGACGGGCCATCTGTCCTCGGCCGAATCGGCGGCCTCGCTGATCCGGCTGGCCGCCTCGCTCGACGAGGACGAGCAGCGTAGCGTGCTGGTCTGGGACGCGGCGCTGCACGGCGCGGCCGCCGCGGCCGTCTGCGACGTGAGGGGCGGCTTCGAGGCCGCCCTCGATATCGAGGGAGACCTGCAATGACGAGCGCCTACAAGGTGAGCCTGCGCGAGCTGCGCTTCTTCCTCTGGGAGTTGTTCGAGGCCGACCGCCGCTTCCTGGAAACCGGCCCCTATGCCTCGCACAGCCGCGCCGACGTCGACGCGCTGCTGTCACGCGCGCGCGACTTCGCGCTCGACCTGGGCCGCAGCTACCAGCCCTCGGACGTCGAGGGCTGCACGCTGGAGGACGGCCAGGTGCGCATCCCCTCGCATTTCCACGCGCTGTGGGCGCGCTTTCGCGACGAGTGGGCCGGCACCCTGTTCGGCTCCGCCCAGGGGCTGCCGCCGATCGTCACGCAGATGATCTACGAGATGTTCATGGGCGCGAACCCCTCGTTCATGACCTACGGCGGCTTCACGCGGCCGGCCGTCAAGCTGCTGCAGATGCACGGCACGCCGCACCAGAAGACCCTGATCGCGCCGCTCGAGGCCTATCGCTGGGATGCCTGCTTCTGCGCGACCGAGCCGCAGGCCGGCACCGACCTGACCGCGGTGGCGCTGCGCGCCCGGCCGCTCGAGGGCGACCTGTACGCGCTCGAGGGCGAGAAGGTCTATATCTCGGCCGGCATGCACGAGCTGACCGAGAACACGCTGTACTTCGTGCTGGGCCGCATCGATACCGCCTCGCCAGACTCCTTCTCGCTGTCCTGCCTGGTGGTGCCGCGCTTCTGGCCCGACGAGGACAGCGGCGAGCTGCTGCCGAACCACGTCGAATGCATCGGCCTGCCGCGCAAGATGGGCCTGAAGGGCTGCGCCAACACGCACCTGGTGTTCGGCAGCGGCGGCACCACGCGCGGCTGGCTGCTCGGCGGACGCCGCAACGTCGGGCTGCTGCAGCTGATGCCGCTGATGAACCAGGCGCGCATGAGCACCGGCATGTTCGGCGTGGGCGTGGCCTCCAGCGCCTACCTGCACGCCGTCGACTACGCGGGCCGCCGCCTGCAGGGCCGCCCGATCGAGCGAGCCTCGAACACCAGCGCCGCGCGCGTGGCGATCATCGAGCACGCCGACGTGCAGCGCATGCTGATCGACATGAAGAGCCGCGTCGACGGCTGCCGCGGCCTGCTCGGCAAGCTGGCCGCCACCGCGACCCGCGCCGCGATGCTGGAAGCCACCCCGGGCGCCGATCCCGACGAGATCGAACGGCACCGCAAGCTGCAACTGCTGCTCACGCCGGTCTGCAAGGCCTTCATCTCGGACCAGGCCTGGCGCATCTGCGAGACCGCGATCCAGGTGCACGGCGGGCTCGGCTATACCGACGCGAGCCCGGTCGAGCAGAACGCGCGCGACGTGAAGATCCTGTCGATCTGGGAAGGCACCAACTACATCCAGGCGCAGGACCTGGTGCGCGACAAGCTCGGCTTCGGCCGCCATTCGCGGCTGATCCAGTACTACCGCGACGAACTCGACGTGTTCCTGGTGCAGCAGCACGGCCCCGACACGCCGGCCGAGCTGCGCCCGCTGTTCGACGCGCTGCGTGCCGGCGCCGACGCGATCGCCGCCTCGCTCGACGAGATCGCGCGCGACGTGCAGGACGGCCACACGCATCGCAGCAGCCAGTTCTACACGCGCTTCCTGGAGATGTTCGGGGTAGTGACCTCGGCCTGGGTGCTGCTCGAATCGGCCTGCATCGCCGCGCGCCGGCTGGCCGCGATCGACGCCGGCATGGAGCCGGCCGAGGCGGCCTTCTATCGCGGCAAGCTCAAGAGCGCGCGCTACTACTTCGCCAACGTGCTGCCGGTGGTGCACCAGCACGCGGCCGTGCTGGCGACGATGGACCACGCGGCGATCGCGGTCAGCAGCGACGAACTGGTACAGGCGGACTGAGATGGCCACCCCACTCGACAGTCCCGACACGCCCGACTCGCCCACCGCCGTGCCCGCCGGCGAAGCCGCGCCCGCCGAGGCGCCGCGCAACCTGCTGGGCCGCCCGGCCACGCGCCACCGCGGCACC
>NZ_VWWK01000240.1:0-8466 GCF_011753035.1 Burkholderia sp. Ax-1720
TCTGCAGGCGCAGCGGGCGGAACTCTTCTTCGCTCAATTCGCCCGACAGCCGGCGACGCACCTGGTCGCGGTACTGCGCGACGCGTTCGTCGACGATCGTCTGGTCGTACTGGTCGTACTGATACATTCGGGGACCCCAGGGTTTCGTGTTGACCGCACGGCGTCCTAGCCACGCCGCGCCCGAATTCCACATCCGTCCGCACCGAGCTGCCGGCCGTCTAGCCCTCGGCCCGCTCATTTGCTAATGACGAATACAGATATCCATATTTGAAAAACCAGGGTGAATCGTAATAAACTCGCTTTATATATCAAACGACTAAAAAATTCTTTCCATATGCGGAAGGGTTATATATGAACCTGCACCAATTTCGCTTCGTGCGCGAGGCCGTGCGCCAGAACTTCAACCTCACCGAGGCGGCCAAGGCCCTGTTCACGTCCCAGCCGGGCGTCTCCAAGGCCATCATCGAGCTCGAGGACGAACTGGGCGTGGAGATCTTCACGCGGCACGGCAAGCGCGTGCGTTCGCTGACCGAACCGGGGCGGATCATCCTGGCCTCGGTCGAGCGCATCCTCCAGGAAGTCGAGAGCCTGAAAAGGGTCGGAAAGGATTACGCAGCGCAGGACCAGGGCAACCTGACCATCGCGGCGACGCACACGCAGGCGCGCTACTCGTTGCCGGCCGCGATCGCCGAGTTCAAGAAGCGCTTCCCGAAGGTGCATCTGTCGATCCTGCAAGGCAGCCCGACCCAGGTGGCCGAGATGGTGATCCACGACCAGGCCGACTTGGCGATCGCCACCGAGGCGATCGCCGACTACAAGGAGCTGGTGTCGCTGCCCTGCTTCCAGTGGCATCACGCCGCCGTGGTGCCGGCCGATCATCCGTTGCTGGAACGCCGGCCGCCCTCGCTCGACGACCTGGCCCAGTACCCGCTGATCACCTACGACGACGCCTTCGCCGGCCGCAAGAAGATCAACCACGCGTTCGCGCTGCGCGGCTTGTCGCCCGATATCGTGCTCGAGGCGATCGACGCCGATGTGATCAAGACCTACGTGGAGCTCGGGCTCGGGGTCGGCATCCTGGCCGATATCGCCTTCAACCCGGAGCGTGACCGCAACCTGCGGTCGATCCCGGTCGGGCATCTGTTCGGCAGCAACGTGACGCGGGTGGCGCTCAAGCAAGGGGCGTATCTGCGCGGTTATGTGTATACGCTGGTGGAGTTGCTGTCGCCGACGCTCAACCGCAAGCTGATCGAGCAGGCGCTCAAGGGCGAGGCGGAGTCTTACGAGCTGTGAGCGGGCGCGGGCTGGCCTATTTATATGGATGGATCATGGAGGACGCCCGTGGCAGCTTCGGCGCTTGCCGGGCGACCGGATTTCCGCCATAATCAGCGATTCGCCTGCGCGCAATCGCACGTGCAAGGTCTGAATTCTCTGCCCAGGTGGTGAAACTGGTAGACGCAGGGGACTCAAAATCCCCCGCCGCAAGGCGTGCCGGTTCGATTCCGGCCCTGGGCACCAGTACATAACTTCGGGAAAGTTCCTGAAGCCCTAAAACCCGCGTCAGCGCTAGGCTGTCGCGGGTTTTTTCGTTTCTGGAGGCTCCGGGTGGAATCGCCCCCCCCAATTCGGGGTGGAGATTTGTCGATTTGGGCGATACCGCTAGTGAGTGTCAGCGTAGCCAAATTGCAACCGGGACCTGCTGGATTGACCTTGAGCAGCCTCGGTTCTGCAGTTTGAAATTGCGTAAGCCCTTGACTCAAAAGTATGTGTTGCGCGCAGGTAAAGCTTCCATGCGGTACTCAACGAGAACCGTTAGCGCCTCTGCCTCGGTGGACAAGCATGCACCGATCGATCACGCACGATCCGGCAACGTGCAGTCGGCATCGAGCGTCGGCATATGCAGCAGCTTCGCCTTGTACTCAACCAGCCGATCGTCCGATACATCGAAGCGCCGCAGCCAGTCATCGCTTTCGGCCGTCGTGGCGAAATACGGTGATGCCGAGCCTGGCCGGCCAATTTGCAACTGCCACACGGAAGGAACGCGCACCGATTTGAGGGCCGCGTTGAGGATCACGTAATTGGGAGGCGGAACGGGTGGCCCGTTCTCATCGCCGTCGGTCGACGAGCCAGCTTCAGGGCGCCGGCCGGCCTGGATCACGACGCCGCCGTTCAGATCGTAGAGCGCGTACCAGTTAGGAGGCAGTTCGTTTCGCAGGGTATCGAGCCCACCTGCCTTATCGAGCAGTTCCTTGTCGAGCGCGGTAAGCCAGCCGACTGTCTTGATGCCGTCACGCAGTCGTGCCGCCTGCAGTAGCGGTTCGCCAACGTCGAGGGCCATCATCTGCTTGGCGAGCTGATATTCCGTCGGCACGTTTGCCGCGGTTTTCGCGAGACTGAGATTCAATGCGTATCCGGCATACCCACTGACAACTTTGAGCCGACGGGCGAAGTCTACGAACAGTGTCTGGAACGCAGCAGGGTTTTCGGCGACGTACAGCAACGACGTGGAAAATGTCAGTGCGTTCAGACCAGCATGCGGGCGAGCCTCGCGCCAGCGTTGCTGACCGAACACCTGAAAATGCCAGAACCCCGCGTCGGCTGAGGCATCCCCCGACGTGACGTATGCGGTCAGTGCAGCCTTGTCGGAGTAGGACGTAAATGTGCCGGAGGGAAGGTTTCCGCCCTTGATCCTGATGGGTTCCTTACCGTCCCGCCAAAGCCAGTTCAATTCGTCCTTCGCGATCTCGCGATATTGCTCGTAGCACTCCGATATCGCCCGGCGTACTTCAGGGTCCGCAGCGTTCCGGAAGAACAGTGCGCCACGCACAGCGACGGCAGCACCGACATAGTCGTGCTTGTCGGTCGGCTCGAGCGCTCCTCCGGAAATCAGCGCTTCGAACTGATGTGCTTTCGCGTATTCGATGAATGCTTTGTCGGTCATGTCAGTTAGAGAACTGGAACGGGTACCGAAGGCGGCATGCCACCTCCTGGGGCGGAGCCAGCCCCGGTTTGGTTGAGCAGTTTCCTCACCTGCCTTCCAATCGACGAAAAGGCGTCGCGCAGCGCATCGGCGGTCGGACTGGATGACTCTTCGCCTCCGTCGTCAGGACAGCCACAGGTCGCCGGATCGAGTTCGGTGACCTTCGCGTGCGGGCCCGCGATTTCCCGGTAATCCGCTATCTGCTCGATGTCACGTCTATCCGGCGGGAATTTCATTTCGACCACGCCGGACAGATTATCTTGCGTGGGCGGCTTTCCGGGATCTTTGACGACCACGACATCAGGTCGTCGAATCCAGCCAACGCCAGGGACGTAGCCTTCCGGGTGGTGAGCCTTGATCCAGTTCGGAATGAACCCGTGCGGCTCGAGCGGATTTCGCGACGACATGATGGGCGCGGGCGGGTATTCGTTCATGTTGTAGCTGATTTCGGGCTTGTAGATGCTATCGCCCCTGGCATCCAGCGCGTTCAGCTTCGTTGCCACGCATGCCTGCTTGAGTCGGGCGCCGATGATGCTGATGTTCGGGCCTTTCTTGCATTGGCAAAGCGCTCCGCAGAGTATTTTTTTGTCCTGTTGATCGAGATCGCCGCCGAGATACACCTTAGTCGTCGTGCCTTCGGTCGACGTTCCGCCGGGGACGTCGTGGCTCATTCAGGCTTCTCCCGACCAAAGACCAGGGAGGCTGGCGAGTCTGCGTGATGCCACTGAGTGTAGCCGTCGGCATCGGTTGTACCGCTGATGGTCTGGCCTTCTGGCGTTCGCAAACTGTACGGGCTGTTTACGGCCGGCTGCCCGTTCGCAGCGACGACCTGGAATCGACCGCGATAACGCTCCGCAGAACCATCGGCCTCATGCCGAGCTGATATCGTGGTTCCACCAGCACTCACCGGAATGTTCGCGACAGCATTGCCCTGGCTAGCCATCAGCGTCGCGCCACATGCGGTCATGTCTCCCTGGAATGCCGCTTGCCGACCGTCGAAATTCATGCCGGGATTCTTGCTGGTGACGATCGGAAATACTCCCTTGCACTTCGGGCAGGTAACCATCGTGCCAACAAACGCAATCGGCCGACCGTCGATGAAAGTAATCGCTCCGGACGACAGTACAACGCCGCCGTGGGAAGTCGTGTCGCCTTCTCGAATGAACGCAAAGCTCATGGTGGATCCCCGGACAAATGCACGCGAGGACTCTATAGGTGCAGGGCAGGAGCGACCAGATCGCTGATGCCGCACGCAGCCGAGATTCGAAGCACGATCGAACCATGGAGCGTGTGCATCTTTTTGCATGAACGGCGCCGCGCCAGCGGCGTTCTATCGCGCGCCGATGCAAGCCCGACGTGGCTTTCGGAGCGACGCGCCACGCGCCCTCTCCAATCGGGAAACCGGCAGCATCGCAACGCCGTCACATCAGATAGATGTGCGTCGATGTCACGTCGATTTATGCTTTTTTTGCTCGCGCATCGAGCCCGCATCACTCGACCGCATCTGGCATCCACCGCCTGAATATCTGACGTATCAGATCGACCGGTTGCCCTCCAGCGTCCAGAATCGCCCAGTCCCGTCCAGAGATCGACATCCCGCACGCAGCAACACCTCAGCCTCCATGAGCCAGTCGTCATTCCTTACTGTCGAAGGTGAACTCGCCAGGCCCTCGTTGCTGCCGCTGCTGGGCCTGCCGTTCGGCCGGGAATGGACCATCGGGAAATCGGCCTCGCCGTGTCCCCTCGGCTATTGCGCCACGCTGTGGACATACTGCATCGACGTGATGGCACCGCATCCATCATGTCGTTGGGGCGCTACCACATGCGAATCCGCCGATCCGCTCGACGTCCCCATTGCGCGTATCCCATCATCGCGCGGCCGCTCCCCGATCCGCCTCGTGCCGAAACGACGAGAAGCCACGGCGTCGCTCGGTTCCATTACCTCGCGCATCTCCCTGATCAAGCTCATGCCGCGACCGCGATATCGTTCGATCGCCGTCAGCGCCGTGGCCGGCATGGCAATCGTGCTCGCCTGTCTGATGATCGGCTCGCCATATCGACGGACGCAGCCTCCCGAGGCGGTGACGGCGGACACCATCTCGCCGGTGCAGGCAGCACCGTCGACAACAACGACATCGAAGCACGCCGCGAAACCACGCCAACCCGCTTCGCCGAACGTGATTGCGCAAGTGCCGCGAGCAACCAATCCAAACCACGTCGCGCGTAGCGATCGACGCAAAAACGCCGTGACAAAAATGTCACGGCGCCAAGAAAACAAAACCAGGACATACACGGCTACGGCAATGAAGCCTTCATCGCCTGACACCACGCGTCGGCACGCGAAGCCGCAAAGAGCATCGATCAAACCTCGCATCGCGACGGCTGAAGAAGCCGCAATTCTCGAGGCCTCGCCAATCAACGCGCTGCCGCTCGCGCCGCGCGCTGCAGCGTCCTTGCCGCAGATCGACTGGATGCCGCTGATGAAGCACCGCCGGCTTACCGAAGACAAGCGCTTCAGCCGCTAAGCCCTTATGCCCCTCACGTCGGGCACGGGACCAGTCACGCCAGCCAGGATCGTCCCAGCTCTGCACGCAGCGCATGCTGCAGCCCCTCATCCTTCCCGCACCCGTCCAGGCTCCGAAACGCTTTCGCCTCGGCCTGCTGCAGCAGCGCAAGCTCCTCGCGCAGGAAATCCAGCCAGGTTCGTATCTTCGCGTCCACATACTGCCTCGACGAATACAGCGCCCAGATCACCTCGCTGGGCGAGCGGCATTGCGGCATGACGCGCACGAAGTCCCCCGAGCGCAGGCCGTCGATCGCCGCATGAACGGGCAGCACGCCGATCCCCATTCCCTCGCGAATCGCCACCGCCATCGCTTCATGGGAGTTCACGCGAAACGACGAAGCCGCCCCGGCGACGTGCTCCGGGCCATCGGGGCCGACCAGTTCCCACTCGCTCCTGCCGGGCGCCGGCGCTTCATAGGCCACGCAGGCATGCCTCGCCATGTCGGCGATGCGGTGCGGACTGCCATGACGATCGAGATAATCGCGCGAGGCGCACAGCACGCCGAAGGTCTCGCCGAGCCGCACGCCGATCAGCCCTGAACTCGGCAGCTCATCGTCGCCGACCACCACCGATACGTCGAAGCCCTCATCGAGCAATGCAGGCGCCCGCTGCGACAAGGTCATGTCGAGCAGGACGTCAGGGTAGCGCTGCCGGTATTTCGCGAAGACCGGAATCAGATAGTGCTGGCCGAGGCTCACCGCGCAATGCACGCGCAGGCAGCCGCTCGGATTGACATTGGCGTCGCGCGCCTCGGCTTCCGCTTCGTCGAGGTAGCCGAGGATCGAGCGACAGCGATGCAAGTAGCGCTCGCCGGCTTCGGTCAAGGCAAGCCGCCGCGTGGTGCGGTTCAGCAAGCGCGTGTGCAGATGGGCTTCGAGCGCGGCAATCGCACGCGACACCTGCGGAATCGTCGTATTCAGCAGGCGCGCCGCGGCGGTGAAGCTGTTCGCGTTCGCGACGCACACGAAGATGCGCATGTTCTGTAGCTTGTTTTGCATGGTTCACGGCCGGGGAGAGGACGGCATCGCGAGCCGGACGCGGCGACGGCGACGGCGACGTGGCTGCGCTACGCGATGCCGTATCCACAAAAGGAGGAGAACTGAGCAATTCATCGAGCCGGATCGACGACACGTCACCTCGACCCAAGCTCGGACAATTTCTCGATGGGAAACGACACACGCATGTTATGCGCCATGCCGCGCGACGATCATGCGAAGCATCAAGCCAAACGCTGCACAGCGGGCCTTGCACGCCGGTCTGCCACCCGCTTGCTACAATGCGCGCGCCATGGATCTCGAAACCATTCTCTATTCGCAGGGCTTCGGCTCGCGTCGCCAGTGCCGCTCGCTCGTCGAGACGGGGCGCGTCTCGATCGACGATGTCGTCCGCGACGATGCCGATGCCGACTTCGCCACCGACGATCTCCATTTCGACGTCGACGGCACGCGCTGGCCCTATCGCGCCCAGGCCTATCTCGTGCTGAACAAGCCGGCAGGCTACGAATGCTCGCGCGACCCGCAGCACCACCTGAGCGTGTTCTCGCTGCTGCCGCCGCAATTCGGCGCGCGCGGCGTGCAATGCGTGGGCCGGCTCGACCAGGACACCACCGGCTTGCTGCTGCTCTCCGACGACGGCCAGTTCGTGCACGCCTACACTTCGCCGAAGAAGAAGGTGCCCAAGACCTACCTCGCCGAAGTCAAGCACGCGCTCGACGAGGCGCAACTGGCCGCCCTGCGCGAGGGCGTGCTGCTGCATGGCGAACCGAAACCGATCGCGGCCGTCGCCGCGCGGGCACGCGAGCTGCGCAGCCTGGAGCTGACCGTGCTCGAAGGCAAGTATCACCAGGTCAAGCGCATGGTGGCCGCCTCGGGCAACCGCGTCGAGGCGCTGCACCGCGAGCGGGTGGGCGGCTATACGCTGCCGGCCGATCTGGCGCCGGGCGGCTGGCGCTGGCTCGACACCGCCGACCTGGCCGCCTTGCGCGCGGCACCGCCGGCCGCCTGAACGCGCCACGCTCCCCTGCGTTGCGCCGCCCCGACAAACGCGTTGCATTGCAATATGGACGCGCGACAAACCGCCGCTATACTCGAATCACAAGAAGAAAAAAGAGCACAACGAGCGGGTCAGGGGAAGATCATGAGCATCAACAGTCCATTCGAACTTTCGACCGTGATACTGGTATTCGCGGTGATGGGCGCGGTCGCGATCGGCGCGCTGCTGGCGACGATGCATCTGCGACGAAAATATCATCCGAACCTGATTGGGGCGCTGATCGGCGCCCTGCTCTGCTTCCTGTTGATCGAGGCCTTGCCCGCGATCATCTGAGCGAGCCGAGTTCGCTGTCCGCGGATACGGTACGCAGGAAGTCGTCGACGGTCGGATAACGCAGCGCGAACCGCAGTTCGCGCTTGAGCCGCGTATTGACCAGCCGGCGCGATTCCCGCATGAAGGACAGCAGCACCGGCTCGAGCCGCGTCTCGGCCTCGGCGCGCGTGATGCGCGGCGGGCTGGCGCGCCCGCTGGCGCGAGCCACGCGCTCGAAATACTCGCCCATCTTCATCTCGGTATCGTCCGAGGCGTGCACCACGCGCGCCGCGCGGCCGCGCACGGCCGCCGCGAGCAGGATGGCGGCCAGGTCGTCGGCGTGGATGTGGTTGGTATAGACGTCGTCGGCATCGACCAGCGCCGGCGTGCCGCGCTCGAGTCGCGCGATCGGCAGCCGGTTGGCGGCGTAGATCCCCGGAATCCGCACGATCCGCGCCGACAGCGCGCCGCGCGCCGTGGCCGCCCGCAGTTGCCGCTCCGCCGACACGCGCCGCACCGCGCGCGCGTTGGCCGGCCGCACCGGCCGCGTCTCGTCGACCCGCGCCCCTGCGCAATCCCCGTCCACGCCGCTGGTGCTGGCATAGACCAGGCGCAG
>NZ_VWWK01000241.1:0-8421 GCF_011753035.1 Burkholderia sp. Ax-1720
GATCGCGGCCGGGCTGGTGCTGAGCGTGGCGATCGGCGGCGGCGGCGGCTGGATGGCGCGCGGCTGGCAGCTCGAGGGCGGCCCGGACGCGACGCTGGCCGCGATCGCCGCGCCGATCCGGCCGATGGGCGACGCGCTGACCGCCTACCGGATGGTGGTGGCGAACCGTGGCGCCAGCTTCGATCTGGCCACGCACCGGCCGGAGGAGCTGCAGGCCTGGCTGGAGCGCTCGGTCGGCTCGACGATCCGGCTGCCCGACCTGGCCCGCGCCGGCTTCACGCCGGTGGGCGGGCGCCTGTTCGCGACCGAGGACGGTCCTTCGGCGATGGTGCTCTACCAGGACGACCAGGGTCACGCGGTCAGCTTCTACGTGCGCCCGCCCGGCGGCGAGCGCCAGCTGCTGAAGAACGGCACGCGCCGCGACGGCGCGCTGCTCGCGCAATACGGCTCGCAGCAGGGCTACAACTACGCGCTGGTGGCGCCCACCGACGGCGTGGATGGCGCGGCGCTCACCACGGCGCTCGAAACGGTGCGCGGCTGATTCTTCCCAGCCTCACCTCAAACCGACTTTCCTCACCTTTGAAACCAGCCGTCAGCCTTGGCTGACGCGGTTTCGCTCGCCTTCGCGGCACAGCGAACCACAGCGGATAGCCTGTGGACAGATTGGGCAAAACACGGATACGCACAGGCTGTGCGGAAAGTTGTTCTGTGTTGCCGGGAGCTGTGCACATCGCACCGGCACGGTTATGCGGACGGCACAGCGCTGATCGAAAAGGCGTAAACACGGTTATCCACAGCGATGGACGCCTTTTGTTAACTACTACTATTTGTGTATACGACCCCGACAAAAGCTGTGGGGATACGCGAGGGCGTGGATAACTGCGTGGACAACGGGTTTCGAATGCTGTGCCGATGGGATTTAGCTAAAACTACATGCTTGTGAAGTTTCGATAAAAAACGGCAGCCCATTCGTCATAAACTTCATGCTTATGGATTTTTCACTGTCTCTGACGACTACCAGCCATCAAAACTACACGTTCGTGAATTTTTCTCCCTCCAGTCTCCAGGATCGATCCTATAATTCACGATCATGAAGTTTCGTCGGCAGGATGCGTATCCTGCTGGACAATCGACCGAGCCATCCAGACATGCGACACAAGATCGAGCAGGCCTCCGATATCGGCGGCGTAATCCGGGCCGCCCGCAAAGCCCAGCAACTGCGGCAAGACGATGCCGCCGGCAGCATGGGGGTGAGCCTCGGATTCATGGTCAAGGCCGAGGCGGGCGAAACCTCGGTGCAGTGGGGCAAGCTGTTCCAGATACTGGAAGGGCTGGGCGTGCAGGTGATTCTCGATATTCCCGATGCAAGCGAGGCGCTGCTCAGGAACGAATCCAGGATGGCACGTCATCGCGCCGCGGCACGCGAATTCCGCTCCGTGGAGCGCCTGCACGAACCTGAAGACACCCTCGTCGATCCGGACCGGCACATCGTCGGATCGAAGGTGGTGTTGCGTGCCGCCGAGCGCCTGCTGGCGACAACGCCGGACAAGCGATCACGTTCGGGAGCGACCGTGAAACGCGCCAGCAAGCTGGTGAAGGATGCCGCCACGGTCGTGCAGGGCGAACCCTCGAAAGGAAAGGCACGCAAATGACGGAGCGCAGTCTGGTCGCGTCGATCGATCAACAGGTGATCGGCCGGCTTCACGAGAACCAGAATCTCTGGGCATTCGAATACGATCGATCGTGGCTGGAGAATCCCGATCGATTCGCCCTGAGCCCGCACCTGCCGTTGCAGGAGGAATGGCATCGAGATGGATCAACCACGCGTCCTTGCCAATGGTATTTCGACAACCTGCTGCCCGAGGAAACGGTTCGCAAGCTGTTGGCCAAGGATGCGAAATTGCCCGACGAGCACGATGCGTTTGCCTTGCTGGCGTATTACGGACGAGAGTCGGCTGGCTCCCTGACCTTGCGCCCGCCTGGCGGGGACGATGAGCAAGTGCCGCACGAGGCACTGCGCCCGCTGACCGACGAGGCCTTGAACGAGCGGATTCGCGAACTGCCCCGCGTGCCCCTGACGCATGACGCGCCCAAGAAAATGTCACTCGCCGGTGCGCAGCACAAGCTGCCGGTGGTGGTCCGTGACGGGCAGCTCTACGAGCCCGGTAGCGAAGCCGTCTCGACCCATATCCTGAAGCCCAACCACCCGAACCCCGACGGCTTTCCCAACACGGTCATCAACGAATGGTTCGTCATGAAACTGGCGGATGGCGTCGGTGGCCTGCCGGTGCCGGAGGTGTCCCGGCGCTACGTCCCGGCTCCGGTTTATCTGATCGAGCGATTCGATCGCCGCGTCGAGGCTGATCGGGTGTCGAGGCGCCATGCGATTGATGGCTGTCAATTGCTCGGGCTGGCCGCAACCAGCAAATATCCGGCCTGGTCGATCGATTCCCTGCTGAAGCTCATCGATCGATGCCGCGCGCCGGCCGTGGTTCGCCTGCGCATCTTCCGCTGGTTGGTGTTTTGCGTGCTGGTGGGCAATGGCGACTCCCACCTGAAGAATCTCAGCTTCCTGGTCGACAAGGACGGCATCACGCTGTCGCCGTTCTACGACCTGCTGAGCGAGGCGGTTTCCGAGACACGCTTCGTCATGGAAGACAAGGCACGTTGGCCGGATCTTTCGGAATTCACGGGCGAGTTGTTCGGTGAAAAGCGTTACGCGCACTTCAGCCGCGGCTTGCTGGAAGATGCCGGCGAAGCATTGGGATTGACGCGGGCCGTTGCGGCACGACAGATCGAAGAATTGCTCGAGCGTATCCCGGCACAAGCCGATGCGCTCATCGAGCAGACGGTTCGGGAAAATGAGGCACTCGCGGCGGAGCGCCCCGAATTGACAGCGATTCTCGGCGGCGAGATCCGATTGCTGCGAGCGATTCGCCACACCGTGATTCACGACATGGCGAGGCGCATTTCCGGCAGGGATTGACGCGGAGATTGCGCGATGGACAAGAGGGAAAAGGAAAGGGCGCGGCACCACCCAGCCGCCGCGCCCACGTCCCCTAAAACGCGAACGACCGCTGCCCCGTCACACCCAGCAGATCATCCACCGTGCGCGCCCGCACGAAGTGCACCGGCCCCTCGGCCCCCGCGATCGCCTTGAAATGCGCGTCCCCGCAGCGGACCTTGCGCCGTTCGCGGCCGCGCGGCTCGGTGTCGTCGGCCTGGCTGTCCATCTCCACCACATAGCACTGATCCGGCGCCCCAGCCCGCTCCACCAGCACCAGCCAATCGGGCCGGTAATCGCCCAGCGGCGTGGGAATCCGGAACCAGGCCGGCAGCTTCGCGTACAAGGTCACCGCCGCGCTGGCCTCCAGCGCATCCACGAAGGCACGCTCGGCCGCCGACTCGACCACGATCGCGGTCGTCACCGACTTGCCCGCGTCCTCGCGCAGATCCTTGCGATACCCCGTCACCGGCTCGTCGACGAAGCGCGCCAGCGGCCACACCACGCCGTCGCCGATCCGCTTGTAGGCGATGCCGTCCACCAGCGCCTCGCGCTTGCAGCGGTTCACCGCATCGGCCACCAGCGCGATGAAGGCTTGCGGGTTGATGCGGAATTCGTCGAGCCGCCCGCTGCCGGTCAGCACGGCGGCCAGCGTGCGCCGCGTCAGCTGGGTGCGGTCCTGCAGCTCGGTGAGCAGGTCGGGCAGGGCGATCTCACCCTCGTCGAGCACCACCGTGCCGGCCGAGGCCGTCTCGGTGGCTTCCACGCCGGCCTTGCCGATCGAGATGTCGGCCTTGCGCCATTGCAGGCGCGCGCGCGGCACCTCGGGCGCGGCCCGCAGCGCGGCCACGCAGGCCTCCACCAGCGCGGCGTCGTCGAAGCTGACGCGATAGGTGGTGCGAGCCTGCACGCGGGCCCAGAGCGCGCGGAACGCCTCGCCGAACACGACGGGCTGGCCCTTCGCGTCCAGGCGCGGCACCAGCAACCGGCGGTCGTCGGCATTGCGCACGTCCAGGCGCCCGGACAGCTTGCGCAGCAGCTCGACGATCCGGTGCCGCAGCGGCTCGAAGGCTTCGGGCAAGGGCAGCACGCCGCCCTTAAGCACGATCTTCAGCGCATCGAGCACCTTGCCCTGCGCGTCGATGAAGCCGCCCTCGTGCAGATGCGTCCACAAGGCCGCCGAACGCTCGACGCCCAGCGGCGCGCTCGCGCCTTGCGCGTCGGTCACCGGCAGCACCGCGAACTGGTGCGTGTCGACGATGCCGAAGCGGATCCCCGTATCGGCCTCGATCTCCTTCTGCAGGTTCGAGGCGAACTGCTCGTAGCTCTCGGTGGCCACCACGGTCAGCGTGTTGACGTCGAAGCCGCGCACGCGCTCGCCGCGCTGGTCGACCGCCAGGCGCAGCCCGCGCCCGATGGTCTGGCGCCGCTCGCGCTCGCTGCGGATATCGCGCAGCGTGCAGATCTGGAACACGTTCGGGTTGTCCCAGCCTTCCTTGAGCGCCGAGTGCGAGAAGATGAAGCGCAGCGGCGTGGCGAAGGACAGCAGCCGCTCCTTCTCGCGCATGATCAGGCTGTAGGCGCGCTCGGCGTTCTCGCGGCCGCTGGCATTGCTGTCGCTGGTCTCGGTCCAGCCGCCCTTGCGGTCGATCGAGAAGTAGCCGTCGTGCGCGGCGGCCACGTCGAGATCGGGATCGAAGCCGGCGAACAGCGAGCGGTAGATAGGCAGCTTCGCGGCGCGTCGATATTCGTTCTCGAAGATCTCCGCGTAGGGGCCCTTCAGGGCGACGCCGCCGGGCTCGTAGCGGCGATAGCGATCGACGCTGTCGACGAAGAACAGCGACAACACCTTCACGCCGAGCGGCTTCAGGCGCAGCTCCTTGTCCAGGTGCTCGCGGATCGTGCGGCGGATCATCTCGCGCTGGATCGCCAGCGGATCGACGTCGCCATGCGCGTCGCCGAGCGCGAGGAAGGCCTCGCCGCCGGGATAGCGCAGCTCGACGAACTCGTTGCCGCGCGTGGTGTCGATCTCGCCGATCCGGTAGTCGGCATACACGCCGCGGCGCGTCACGCGCTCGAGCAGGTCGCCGTCGCCGACCGTCACGGTCTGGCGCTCGACGCCGGCCGGCGTGGCCACGTCGAGCTCGACGCGCGCGGCGATGGTGCCGCGCCGGTTGCTGACTGACACCAGCCGCACATAGGGCTTGTTGTGCGCGTCCTCGACGGTGGCCGAGGCCACCTCGATCTGCTTGACCAGGCGCCGCTCGTAGGCGTCCACCGCGTCGAGCCGGTACACCATCTGGTACAGGTCCGCGTGGGTCGCCGAATAGCGCAGCGTGCAGAGCGGCGCCATCGCGTCGAGCGCCTCCTTGCCGCGGCCTTCCAGCCCGCCGTCCACGCTCTGCGGCTCGTCGACGATCAGGATCGGCCGGGTGGCGCGGATCAGGTCGATCGGCTTCTCGCCGCCGGTCTTCTCGCTGGGCTTGTAGAGGTTGTTGACGTCCTTGCGGTTGATCGCGGCCACCGTCGCGACCATGATCTGCACCGTCGCGCTGGAGGCGAAGCGGCGCACCTGGCCGAGCTTGGCCGAGTCGTACAGGAAGTAGTCGAAGGGCACGCCGTCGTAGAGCCGGCGGAAATGCGAGCGCGTGATGTCGAGCGTCTTGTGCACGCCCTCCTTGATCGCCACCGAGGGCACCACGATCACGAACTTGGTGAAGCCGTAACGCCGGTGCAGCTCGAAGATGGTGCGCAGGTAGACATAGGTCTTGCCGGTGCCGGTCTCCATCTCGACGGTGAAGTCGGTCGAGACCAGCGGCCCCGAGGGCGCCAGGCCGCCGCGCACCTGCACCTCGGCGAGGTTGCGCGCCAGCGCCGCGGTATCGAGCGCGAGCCGGTTGCCGACCGCCAGCGCGCTCTCGGCCACGCCGATCGGCATCTGCCGCGCGATGCTGGTGTCGCCGTCGCCGGTCTGTCCAGCGGCGTCGGCCGCATCGACGCTGAACGCCGCGCGATGCGCGTCCTGCCCGCGAAACAGGTCGCAGACGGCATCCACCGCCTCGAGCTGGTAGTCGAGATCGGCCTCGAAATGCAGTTCCATCATCGGCGCGCCGGCCGACTGCGCGTCGAACACGTTGCGCGTCATCAGAGGCTCCGCACCGAGCGGATCCCGTGCTGCTCGAGGATCGCGGACAGGTTGACCTTGGCGACGTCGTCGACGAAGGCGCCGTCGCGGAACACGCAGGTCACGTCGTGCTGGGGCGGCGCATCCACCGCATCGAGCACGCCGACGATGCCCTGCGCCAGCACCTCGGCCTCGGCGCGGTCGATGCGCGCGGCGAAGCAGGCCACGATCGCGCCGTCGATCACGTGCACCTGCTTGCCGGCCACCGGCAGGGTGTCGACCGGCGCGCACAGATCGAGGCCGAGCTTGATGGTGAGCTCGGCGAGCAGGTCCGCGTCGGTGCGGCCGGCCTTGATGTGCTCGACCGCGTCGAGCAGCGACTGCTGCACGTTGGCGCCGCGCGGGTCCCATTCCACCACGTTGGTGGAATCGAGCCGGAACACGCGGAAGCCCAGGTCGAGCGCCGCCTCGGGATGCTCGCCGAGGATCCGCTCGGCCGCGCGCCGCAGCCGCTCCTTGGTGATCTCGGCCAGGTTGGCGGGGCGCTTGAGCCGGGCGCAGAACTCGGCGGCGGCCTTCTGGTCCTTGTTGCCGGCGTCGAGCGGCTCGGGCAGCTGCACCAGCGCGAAGCGCCGGCGCGCGCCGTCGGCCGCGTTGGCCTCCATCACCGCGTGCGCGGTGGTGCCGGAGCCGGCGAAGCAGTCGACGACCAGGTCGTCGTCGCCGGTCAGCCAGCCGACCAGCGAGGCCGCGAAATCGGTCGGCTTGGGCAGGTCGAAGGGAATCGCCAGCGCCTTCAGGCGCGCATCGTCCGAGCCGCCGAAGGGCAGGATCGAGGGCACGTTCTCGTGCAGGTTCTCGTCGAGGAAATAGATCCGCTGCGGCTGGGTGCTTTCGTCCGCGCCGAACTCGATCAGCCCCTTGTCGAGCAGCTCGCGCATGGTGGCGGGCGGGTTGCGCCAGCCGCGCTCGGGCACCGGGCAGGGCTTGCCCGTCACCGGGTGCGTGAGCGGGATGAAGTAGTCGTCGGGGGCGCGCTTCTTGTTCGGCCAGGCCATCGATACCAGGCGGTAGACGCGGCCTTCGGGTGAGAGCCGGTCGTACATCGCCTCGCCGCCCGACAGCGTGGTCTGCGCGCGCAGCCAGGCGCGGTAGGCCTGGGTCGCCTCGGCGATGGTGGTGGTATCGGCGATCGCGTCGTGGGCCGCGTCCAGCATGCGCTGCGCGTTGCGCTTGGGGCGCTTGAGCGGCGCGTGCTCGAACAGCCACTCGGCGTCGCGCGCGAACAGCACGATCGATTCGTGCTGGTAGGCGATGCCGCGCGCGTCGCCCTTCGGGTTGCGCTTGTCCCACACCGCCACGCCCAGCTCGTTCTCCTCGCCGAAGATCTCGCGCATCACCAGCACCAGCGCGTGCAGCTCGTGCTCGTCGATATGGATGGCGATCAGGCCGTCGCGGGCCAGCAGGTCGAAGGCCAGCTTCAGGCGCGGATACATCATGTTGAGCCAGTCGGTATGGAACCGGCCGCTCGCCTCGGTATGGCTGCTGAGCTTCACGCCGCCCGCGGCCTGGCCCGTCAGCGCGAGGTAGTGGCGCAGGCTGTCGGTGAAGTTGTCGGGATAGACGAACTCCTTGCCGGTGTTGTACGGCGGATCGATATAGACCAGCTTGACCGAGCCCGCGTAGCTCTTGTGCAGCAGCTTGAGCACCTCGAGGTTGTCGCCCTCGATCATCAGGTTGCGGGTGCCGTCCCAGTTCAGGCTCTCGTCGCGGCAGGGGCGCAGCGTGCCGGTGGAGGGCGTGAGCGCGAGCTGGCGCGCGCGGCGCTTGCCGTGCCAGGCCAGGCCGTATTTCTCGTCGGCCTCGGCGACGGTGCGCTCGCCCACCAGCGCCTTGAGCACCTCGAGGTTCAGCGCGAGGCCCTGCGGGCCTTCGGTCACCGCTTCCGGGAACAGGGCCCGGAGCCGTTCGAGGTTGTCCGCCGCGAGATCCGCGGAGCGGGCCTCGGGACTGGCGGATTCGATCTTTCGCATCGTGTTTTCCATGTAAAGCATGAGTGGCGCGCCGCTGCCGAGGTTCCCCGGCGCCGCCGCGGCGGGCCGTCGAGGCCGTCCGCCATGCCCGGCCGCGCATCGATGCATCGGCATATCGGCGCGGGCAGGGACGTGGCGGGTCGCGAGGGGAACGGAGGACCACGGGACGCGCCCGGCTTCCGGGCCGCCGCCGCGCCGCCGCCTGCTGCGCTTCTCCAACCGCGAGGTGGTGGTCGCGCTCGGCCTGGCCGGCGGCGTGA
>NZ_VWWK01000242.1:0-8436 GCF_011753035.1 Burkholderia sp. Ax-1720
GAATTGAATGAACTGACTCATCCCGTCTCGTCCGGTGTGCCCGTGCACGAATTCCCGGCCGATGCGGTGTCCGCGCTCGACAGCCTCGACATGCCGCTGCCGCCGCGCAGCGGCCTGCCCGACGCGGCCCCCGGCCCCCCCCGGCCACGCAGACCACCCCGCCCACGCCGGCCGCGCCGCCCCCGGGCCAGCCCGCCCACGGGAACGTGCCGGCGCCGCTCGAGGCAGCGCCGCCGACCGTTCCCGCCGAACCTTCGAGCTTGACCGAATTGAATGAACTGACTCATCCCGTCTCGTCCGGTGTGCCCGTGCACGAATTCCCGGCCGATGCGGTGTCCGCGCTCGACAGCCTCGACATGCCGCTGCCGCCGCGCAGCGGCCTGCCCGACGCGGGCCTCGATTTTGCATCGCATGACGCAACTAACGGTCTGCCCGACCCGCGCCTGCCGGCTGCGGGCCTCGAGCCGTCCGAATCCACTCATCCACATGAAACCGGCGAACAGAAGAGTGACCTTCATGGCTCGTCGGCGACCCATGCGGGGACGGATCCCGCCGACGACGAATTGCCGCTCGACGACGAAGCCGGCCCATCGATCCCCGAAAACCGTCCCGCCCCGGGCTTCACGCCTTTCGGCGCCGCGCAGTTCGGCGCGCTGAATCTGGATTTCGATCTCGACCTGCCGGCCGGCCCGGGCGCGACGCTGCCGCCGCCGACCGAGGCCGCGCTGGACCAGATCGCGCGCAACAAGCTGGAACTGGCCGGGGAATACGTCGAGCTCGGCGACCTGCACGGCGCGCGCCTGCTGCTGGGCGAGGTGATCGATGCGAACCGCGCCGATACGCGCGAGGCCGCGCGCGCCATGCTCGCGAAACTCGCCGACGCCTCGTGATGCGCATCGCCCTCGGTATCCAGTACGACGGCGCGGCGTTCTGCGGCTGGCAATCGCAGCCGCACGGCAAGACCGTGCAGGACGAGCTGGAGCGCGCGCTCAAGGCGTTCGCGCTGGTGCCCCTGCAGACGGTGGTGGCCGGCCGCACCGACACGGGCGTGCATGGCCTGGGGCAGGTGGTCCATTTCGACACCGACCTCGATCGCAGCGACTTCTCCTGGGTGCGCGGTACCAACGCCTTCCTGCCCTCGACGGTGGCCGTGCAGTGGGCCAGGCCGATGCCGGACGGCTTCCACGCGCGCTTCGCCGCGTTCGAGCGCACCTATTACTACGCGCTCTACGTGCATCCGGTGCGCTCGCCGATGCTCGCCTCGCGCGCCGGCTGGGTCCACACGCCGCTCGATATCGAGGCGATGCGCGAGGCCGCGCGGCACCTGATCGGCGAGCACGACTTCTCCTCGTTCCGTTCCTCGGAATGCCAGTCGAAGACGCCGGTCAAGCACCTGCACCAGATCGATATTCGCGCCTCGGGCAGCTTCATCCACTTCCGGTTCCGCGCCAACGCCTTCCTGCACCACATGGTGCGCAACCTGATGGGCTGCCTGATCGCGGTGGGACGCGGCCGCTATCCGGCCGACTGGATGGCCGAGGTGCTGGCCGCGCGCAACCGCGAGCGCGCCGCGCCGACCTTCGCGCCCGACGGCCTGTACCTGGCGCATGTCGGCTATCCTGAGGAATTCGCGGTGCCGCCCGCGCAACTCGGCAGCGTGCCGTGGAGCACGGTGTGGGCCGACCTCGACGGCCCGGCGCCCGGCGCGAACCCGCAGCCCTGAGCGCCTCAATCGAACCCGAGCCGCGCGCTCGCGAGCCGATCCGGCTTCGCGGCGCGCGCGCCAGCAGGAACGCCTGACGATGACCGATACGACCCTTTCCGCCGGCGGCCCCGCCGCCACGCCGCAAGCCCGCACCCGCATCAAGCTGTGCGGGCTGTCCCGTCCCGCCGATGTCGATCATGCCGTGGCGCTCGGCGCCGACGCGGTCGGCTTCGTGTTCTACCCGAAGAGCCCGCGCGCGGTGAGCATCGCGCAGGCCGCCGAACTCGTGCGGCGCGTGCCGCCCTTCGTCTCGGCGGTCGGGCTGTTCGTGAACGCCGCGCCCGGGGAACTGGCGCGCGTGCTTGACGCGGTGCCGCTCACCACGCTGCAGTTCCACGGCGACGAGACGCCGGAGCAGTGCCTGGCGCTCGCGCGCGAGGCCCGGCTGCCCTGGATGCGCGCCCTGCGCGTGGGGGCCTCGACGCAGCGCGCCGATTTGGTAGAATCGGCACTTCACTATTCGACAGCCAGCGGCTTGTTGTTCGACACCCATGTGCCGGACTACGGCGGCAGCGGCAAGGTCTTCGATTGGTCACTTATTCCCGCAGAGCTCGTGCATCGGGCCGTTTTGAGTGGTGGCTTGAGCGCTCAAAACGTCGGTGATGCGATACGCCAGATCCGCCCGTACGCGGTCGATGTCTCCAGTGGCATCGAGGTACCGGGCGAGAAGGGCGTGAAGGATCACGCCCGGATGGCGGCGTTCGTGAGCGCGGTGCGCGCGGCGGACGCCCAGTGAGCACAAGGCCGGCGCGGCATGCGCCGGGCCTGCCAGTCGAGAGACACATTCATGTACGACCTTCCTGATGATCGCGGCCACTTCGGCCCGTATGGCGGCGTGTTCGTCGCCGAAACCCTGATCCACGCGCTCGACGAGCTGCGCGAGGCCTACGACCGCTTTCGCGACGATCCCGAGTTCGTCGCCGAGTACAACCGCGAGCTCAAGCACTTCGTCGGCCGCCCCTCGCCGATCTACCACGCGCAGCGCTGGAGCGAACTGCTCGGCGGCGCGCAGTTGTACCTGAAGCGCGAGGACCTGAACCACACCGGCGCGCACAAGATCAACAACGTGATCGGCCAGGCGCTGCTGGCGCGCCGGATGGGCAAGAAGCGCGTGATCGCCGAGACCGGCGCGGGCCAGCACGGCGTGGCCACCGCCACCATCTGCGCGCGCTTCGGCATGGAGTGCATCGTCTACATGGGTTCCGAGGACGTGCGCCGCCAGGCCGCCAACGTCTACCGCATGAAGCTGCTCGGCGCGACCGTGGTACCGGTCGAATCGGGCTCGCGCACGCTCAAGGACGCGCTCAACGAGGCGATGCGCGACTGGGTCACCAACATCGAGACCACCTTCTACATCATCGGCACGGTGGCCGGCCCGCATCCGTATCCGATGCTGGTGCGCGACTTCCAGCGCGTGATCGGCGACGAGTGCAAGGTGCAGATGCCCGAGATGGCGGGGCGCCAGCCCGACGCGGTGATCGCCTGCGTGGGCGGCGGCTCCAACGCGATGGGGATCTTCTACCCGTACATCGACGATACGAACGTCCAGCTGATCGGCGTCGAGGCGGCCGGCGACGGACTCGACACGGGCCGTCACGCGGCCTCGCTGACGGGCGGCAGCCCCGGCGTGCTGCACGGCAACCGCACCTACCTGCTGCAGGACGACGACGGCCAGATCATCGAGACGCATTCGGTATCGGCCGGCCTCGACTATCCCGGCGTCGGCCCCGAGCACGCCTGGCTCAAGGACATCGGCCGCGCGCAATACGTGCCGATCACCGACGAGGAGGCGCTGAAGGCCTTCCACGACTGCTGCCGGATCGAGGGCATCATCCCGGCGCTCGAGTCGAGCCACGCGATCGCCTACGGCGCCAAGCTCGCCGCCACCCTGCCGAAGGACCGCATCCTGCTGGTCAATCTGTCGGGCCGCGGCGACAAGGACATGCATACCGTCGCGGAACGCGGCGGCATCGTGCTCTGACGCCCGGATGCGCGACCTGATCGAGGAGCCGGCCGGCGGCGCGGCGAGCGAGGGCGAGGCGGCCGAGGCCGCCGCCGCATCCGTGCGTCCCGAACCCGCGTTGCCGGGCGGCATCGAGCTGCGTCACCGCGATTTCCTGACCGATGCGGCGAGCCTGCCGGATGCGTCGATCGACCTGATCGTCGCCGATCCGCCCTACGGGCTCGGCAAGGACTACGGCAACGACTCCGACAAGCTGCAGGGCGACGCCCACCTGGCGTGGACCCGGCAGTGGCTCGAGCTGGCGATCCCGAAGTTGAAGCCGAGCGGCTCGCTCTATGTGTTCTGCACCTGGCAGTACGCGCCGGAGATCTTCAGCTTCCTGAAGACGCGCCTGACGATGATCAACGAGATCATCTGGGACCGCCGCGTGCCGAGCATGGGCGGCACCACGCGCCGCTTCACCTCGGTGCACGACAACATCGGTTTTTTCGCGGTATCGAAAGGCTATTACTTCGATCTCGATCCGGTCCGCATCCCCTACGACGCCGAAACGAAGAAGGCGCGTTCGCGCAAGCTGTTCGAAGGCAGCAAGTGGCTCGAGATGGGCTACAACCCGAAGGACGTCTGGTCGGTCTCGCGCCTGCATCGGCAGCACGCGGAGCGAGTCGACCACCCGACCCAGAAACCGCTCGAGCTGGTCGAGCGGATGGTGCTGTCGAGCTGCCCGCCGGGCGGCGTGGTGCTGGACCCGTTCATGGGTAGCGGCACCACCGCCGTGGCCAGCGCGCGACACGGACGCCGCTTCATCGGCTACGAGATCAACGAGAGTTATTGCGCGATCGCGCGCGAGCGCGTCACCGCGCTCGCCGCGCCGGCCGATGCCTGAGCCCGAACGGGCCGCTCGCCGCCGATCGCGACCGAATCCAGGAAACGACATCATGTCCCGTATCCAGAACACCTTTGCAGCACTCGCCGCCCAGGGCCGTAAGGGCCTGATTCCCTTCCTCACGGCGGGCGATCCGGACCCGGCGAAAACCGTCGAATTCATGCACGCGCTGGCCGAAGGCGGCGCCGACGTGATCGAGCTCGGCGTGCCGTTCTCCGATCCGATGGCCGACGGCCCGGTGATCCAGCGTTCGTCCGAGCGCGCGCTGGCGCGCGGCGTGACGCTGCGGCACGTGCTGGACGACGTCAAGCGCTTCCGCGAGCGCGACGACCGCACTCCGGTGGTGCTGATGGGTTATGCCAACCCGATCGAGCGCATGGGCGCCGAGGCCTTCGCCGAGGCGGCTGCCGCGGCCGGCGTCGACGGCGTGCTGGTGGTCGACTACCCGCCCGAGGAAGCGGCCGGTTTCGCCGCCACGATGCGCGCCGCCGGCATCGACCCCATTTTCCTGCTGGCGCCCACCTCGACCGAGGAACGGATGGCCGAAGTGGGGCGGATCGCCAGCGGTTATGTCTATTACGTGTCGCTGAAAGGGGTGACGGGCGCCGGAAATCTGGATGTTTCCAGCATTGCGGGTAAAATCCCGGCCATCAAGTCGCGCGTGCCGGTTCCGGTCGGCGTCGGCTTCGGGATCCGCGACGCCGCCACGGCGCGCGCGGTGGCCGAAGTTTCCGACGCGGTCGTGATCGGCAGCCGCCTCGTGCAACTGCTCGAGGAAGCGGCGCCGGAAGCGGCGGTGGGCGTGCTCAAGGCCTTCATCGCCGAGATCCGCGCCGCGCTCGACGGCGAGGCCCGGGCGGCCTGAGGCCGCCGCGCGACGTCACGCGACATACCGAGAAACACCGAATGCGGGCCGGAACGATCCGGCCCGTTCTGATGAGGGAAACCATACGATGAGCTGGCTCGACAAGCTGTTGCCACCGAAGATCAAGCAGACCGACCCCAAGAGCCGCAAGGGCATCCCCGAGGGGCTGTGGGTCAAGTGCCCGTCTTGCGAGGCCGTGCTGTACCGCTCCGACGTCGAGGCGAACCTGCACGTGTGCCCGAAATGCGATCACCACATGCGCATCGGTGCGCGCGAGCGCCTGGACGCGCTGCTCGATCCGGAAGGCCGCTACGAGATCGGCCAGGAAATCGTGCCGGTCGACACGCTGAAGTTCAAGGACAGCCGCAAGTACCCGGATCGTCTCAAGGAAGCGATGGACGAAACCGGCGAAACCGACGCGATGGTGGTGATGGGCGGCGCGATCCGCACGCTGCCGGTGGTGGCGGCCTGCTTCGAGTTCTCGTTCATGGGCGGCTCGATGGGCTCGGTGGTGGGCGAGCGCTTCGCGCGCGGCGCGCAGAACGCGCTCGAGCAGCACGTGCCCTTCATCTGCGTGACGGCCTCGGGCGGCGCGCGGATGCAGGAAAGCCTGCTGTCGCTGATGCAGATGGCCAAGACCACCGCGATGCTGACCAAGCTCGCGGACGCCAAGCTGCCGTTCATCTCGGTGCTGACCGACCCGACCATGGGCGGCGTGTCGGCCAGCTTCGCCTTCCTCGGTGACGTGGTGATCGCCGAGCCGAAGGCGCTGATCGGCTTCGCCGGCCCGCGCGTGATCGAGCAGACGGTGCGCGAGAAGCTGCCGGAAGGCTTCCAGCGCTCGGAATTCCTGCTGAAGTCGGGCGCGATCGACATGATCGTCGACCGTCGCAAGATGCGCGACGAGATCGCCCAACTGCTCGCGCTGCTGCAGCGCCAGCCGGCCGACGCGCTCGCCTGAGTCACGCGCGCCGCGCGGCCCATGCCGACGCGTCGTCCGGCCCGGCCGGGCGGCGCGTTTTTCGTTTTTCAGCGTTCCTGCAGATTCGCAGTGGTACAGATGAGCACATTTCCTACTCTCGAGGCCTGGCTCTCGCACCTCGAAACCGCGCATCCGGTCGGTATCGACATGGGCCTGGCCCGCATCACCCAGGTCAAGGAGGCGCTCGGGCTGAGCTTCTCGTGCCCGGTGATCACGGTCGGCGGCACCAACGGCAAGGGCTCGACCTGCGCGTTCCTCGAAACCATCCTGCTGAAGGCCGGCTATCGCGTCGGCTGCCATACCTCGCCGCACCTGATCGCCTTCAACGAGCGTGCGCGCCTGGGCGGCGAGAACGTGGCCGACGAACTGCTGCTGCCGCATTTCGAGGCGGTCGAGGCGGCGCGCCTGAGCCTGGCGCAGCCGGTCACGCTGACCTATTTCGAGTTCACCACGCTGGCGATCCTGCGCCTGTTCGCCGACAGCGGGCTCGACGCGGTGATCCTCGAGGTGGGCCTGGGCGGCCGGCTCGACGCGATGAACATCATCGACGCCGACTGCGCGATCGTCACCAGCATCGACATCGACCACACCGAATACCTGGGCGACACGCGCGAGAAGATCGGCTTCGAGAAGGCCGGCATCTTCCGCCCGGATACGCCGGCGATCTGCGGCGATCCCTCGCCGCCGCAAACCCTGATCGACCATGCCGAGTCGATCGGCGCCGACCTGTGGCTGGTCGGTCGCGATTTCCGCTACGAGGCGCAGCCGGGCAACGAGCGCCAGCAGTGGAGCTACCTGGGCCGCGACAAGCGTTACCCGGCGCTGGCCTACCCGGCGCTGCGCGGCGCCAACCAGCTGATCAATGCCTCGGCGGCGCTGGCCGCGCTGGAGGCGCTGCGCTCGCGCCTGCCGGTGTCGGCCCAGGACATCCGCCTGGGCCTGGCCAACGTCGAGCTGGCGGGGCGCTTCCAGGTGCTGCCCGGCAAGCCCGCGATCGTCCTCGATGTTGCGCATAACCCGCACGCGGCGGCGGTTCTCGCGCAAAACCTCGGCAACATGGGTTTCTTTCCGTACACTTACGCGGTGTTCGGCGCGATGCGCGACAAGGACATCGCCGGCGTGCTCAAGCAGTTGAAGGGCGAGATCGATCACTGGTGCGTGACCGACCTGCCGCTGCCGCGCGCCGCGTCGGCCGAGACGCTCGAGGCGGCGTTGCGCGAGGCGGGCGTCGAGGACGGCCCCGACAGCAGCGTCACGCATCACGCCACACCCGCGGACGCTTTTCGAGATGCCCTGAAACGGGCCTCGGAGAATGATAGAATCGTGGTCTTTGGTAGCTTTTATACGGTGGCCGGCGTGATGGCCTACCGTAAATCGCAGCAACACTGACGGGTAGTTCGGACCAGCCATACATGGGAATCTTCTCGTTCGGCAAGAAGAAAGACGACGACGCGCCGTCCCGGCGCGGGTCGAAATCCGGCTCCCGGGCCGTACGCAGCGAGCGAGTCGAGCGGCGCACCACGCGCCGCGCCGAGCGGCCCTCGGACGCGATGATGCTCGACCCGACCCTCCCCGAGAAACAACGCGCGCGCCGGCGCCTGGTCGGCGCGATCGCGCTGGTGGTGGCCGCGGTGATCGTGCTGCCGATGATTCTCGATTCGCATCCGAAGCCGGTCACCGACGACATCGCGATCGACATCCCCAACAAGCCTGCCCACGCGGCCCCCTCGCGCGACGAGGATCCGGTCGACACGCAGGCCGGCGTCGCGCACGACGAGCCGCCCGCCTCGGGCGCGGCCGACGACACGCAGACGGCGCAATCCGCCACTTCCCCCGATTCCTCCGACAGCAAGGCCGACGTGGCACCGCCCAGGCCGGCTCAGCAGCAAGCCTCGCAGCAGGCCGCGCCCAAGTCCGCCGCGCCCGCCGTGCCTGCGCCCAAGCCTGCCGCTGCGGCGGCGCAGCCGCCCGCGCG